>CALDYJ010000162.1 GCA_937941095.1 uncultured Saprospiraceae bacterium
CTAATCTACATTATTATGTAGATATGAGTTATTGGTCGATAACTCAATTCTTCCGGTATTGTCTTTCACGGTCCATGAAGACATCTCCTTATCTTTTGCATGTTTATTATCATCTTGAAGATCAACCCCTCTTCTCATGTAAGCAGGTTCTCTCTCCAATTGCATTAAATTATCTGGCGTATTAATTTTCATTCTTTCTTCTCTCAACTTTTCAATTCTTCTTCTTTCTTCTTCTTTACTATTTGCTTGCTCTTGCGCATTTGCATATTCCTTATTTTTAGTAGGTTGAGCATAATTGTACTTTTCTTTAATGGCATTCATTTTAGCCATCACATCATCAAATACAACTTCTTGAGGTTTATCAACAGTAACTTCTTCCTTATCTGTGATATCTTGTAAAGTTCTTTTAGGCTCCTCATCTATGTTAACAATGATTCTTTCATTAGAATCACCAAATTTCTTTTCAACGTTGTTTCTTTCAAATCCGGTTGCAATAACAGTTACACTAATCTCATCGTCCAAATTATCATCGAAGCAATTACCCCAGATTAAATCAGTACCAAATCCTGCTTCTTCTTGAACAAATTCTGTGATTTCAGAAATCTCGTCCATTGTTACTTCAGTTGATCCAGAAGCTATGTTTACAAGAATGTGTTGTGCCCCTCTTATGTTATTGTCTTCTAGTAGAGGTGAATTTAAAGCTTTATCAACAGCTTCCTTTGCTCTATTCTCCCCTTTAGCTTTTGCTGTACCCATGATAGCTACACCACTATCTTTCATCACAGTGTGTACATCGGCAAAATCCACATTTACTAGACCACCTACAGTTATAATTTCTGCAATTCCCTTTGCCGCAGTGGTTAAGATATTATCTGCATGAGCAAATGCCTCAGTCAACTTACAGTTGCCATGCATAGCTCTTAATTTATCATTGGAAATAATAACCAAGGTATCAACATTATTTTTCAATTCTTCTAATCCTTCGAGACCTTGTTGTGACCTTCTTCTTCCTTCAAAGGTAAATGGTAAGGTAACTATGGCTACAGTTAGTATGCCCATTTCTTTAGCAACCTTTGCGATGATTGGCGCAGCACCTGTTCCTGTTCCACCTCCCATGCCAGCAGTAATAAATAACATTTTAGTATCGTCCTCCAAAAATACTTGGATGTCTTCTATTGATTCGATGCAAGCATCTTTTCCTCTTTGTGGAATACTACCCGCTCCTCTACCTTCTGTTGAAAGTGGTCCTAATTGGAGTTTAGTAGGTACTGGACTAATTTCCATAGCTTGAGCATCTGTATTGCAAATTGCAAAATCAACACCAACAATCCCTTGGTTAAACATATGGTTTACCGCATTGGAGCCTCCTCCACCAACTCCTAATACCTTAATTATTGAATTATCATCTCTTGTTAAATCGAAAATCATGGTTTTAATTTTAAGTGTTTGTAAAATTGAGTGTTCTCTGTTTGTTCTCTTATATAATAATTATTCGAAATCAGTATCTTTCTTTTCAAGGAAGAAATCTTTTGCTCCTTTGAAAATAGTTTGTAAAATCCCTCCCTCTTTGGGAGTCACTTCAACTTCTTGTTCTTTCGTTTCAACAGGTGTTTCTACCTCTTCAATGGCTTCTACAGTTGGCTCTTCTATTTCTTCTTCAATTACTTGTTCGTTTAGTGCTTTTATTAATAAACCAACACTGGTTGCATACATTGGACTATGCAATTTCTTTTTGTATCCATGAGCTAAATGTTCAACAGGGTAACCGATTCTTGTATCATATGCAGTACACATGCTTGCAAGGTCTTTAATATTTTTTAATAGAGCTCCACCACCAGTTAAAACAATTCCTCCAATTAATTTTCTTGAATAACCAGATTTGTTTATTTCATAAACAATAAAGTCAAAAATTTCTTCTACTCTTGCTTGTATGATTTTTGCAAGATTTTTTTCTGAAATTTCTTTTGAATCTCTACCTTTCAAACCTGGAATCACAATTATTCTATTATCAAATGCTTCTGAAGCTAATGCGTTACCGTGTTGTACTTTTAGCTTCTCCGCCATTTGGCTCATCACGTTACATCCTTCCCTAATGTCTTTTGTCACTACATCACCTCCGAAAGGTATCACTGCTGTATGCCTCAAAATACCCTCCTGAAAAATTGCTATGTCGGTTGTTCCTCCTCCTATATCTACCAAAGCGACACCTGCTTCTTTTTCTTCTTTACTCAACATAGCTTCAGAAGAAGCAATAGGTTCGAGTGTTATTTCACCAATTGACAAGCCACATCTTTTTACACATCTCGTGATGTTATTTGTAGCGGTTGTTTGACCAGTAACAATGTGAAAATCGGCTTCTAGTCTAATGCCTGACATCCCGATAGGATCTGTAATTCCTTGTTCATTGTCGACCGTGTACTCTTGAGGGAATACATGTATGATTTGATCGCCTGGAGGCAAGACCAATTTATACATATCTCGTATCAATTTATTTATATCAGTTTTATTGATTTCGATGTGCGTGTCATCTCGAGTTAAAATCCCTTTATGTTTTAAAGCTTTTATATGCTTTCCAGCTATGCCTACATGAACTTTAGTTATGGATTGGCCTAACTGTCTTTCGCATAAGGCAATTGCATCACCTATAGCTTTAACCATTTTGTCAATGTTAGCTATCACCCCTCTAAGTACCCCATCAGAAGTCACAGTAGCTTCAGCAATTACTTCTACCTTATCGTATTCGTTTTTTCTCCCTGCTAAGACACACACTTTGGTGGTCCCAATGTCTAAAACTGCAACAATTTCGCCCATTCTAAAATTTTGTTTTTCTCGCATAGTGTTTGTTTATAATCTTCTAAAGTGTTTCAAGATTTATTAGTGTTTCTTTTTTTTCCAACAACTTGACCATCATACCTTAGGTCTATTTCTTTATATGTATTCCACCCTTTGTAAGGCATACCATCTCGATAGAAAATTTTCAAATTTTCAAGCTTCTCTTCTGCATTAGAAAATGCTCCAAATAATATTTTATGATCTCCAACTTTAGGAACAAGAACAATTTCTTCCTTACTTGTTAAATAAATTTGTTCGATTTGAGCTTTATAAAATTCATCATTTGTTAACAATTTTGCTAAAGTGAAAATTTCTGCTAAAATTCCTTTACCTTTTTTAAATTCAATATCATTAAATTCTGGAATTGATCCATTTGCCACAATAACCCTTGGACTAAAATTATTCGAAACAGGAATTCTCACGCCTAAATTATCCAAGTAATAATTATTGCCATTTTTATCGATGATCCTCACTACTGGTTCTCTCTGCTCAACTTCAATGTTTACATTATTATTAGCATCGATGTACACATTAGCTTCTTTGATCAATGGCACATGTTTAAGCATATTCTCAACTTCTAGTATTTCAATATCACTTAATGACACGCCTACCAAATCATAGCCAAAAGATCTGTGAATTATTTTTTCAATGTCTTCAGCAAGCAACATACTTTTTCCAGCAATTTTATTACTTATGTTAATCTCTAACTTTTTAGAATAACTTTCTTTTTTACTTTTTACTGCAGATAGGATTAAAAAGCCTACGAGGATTACTAGCACTGCTAATAAAAATCTATACAAATAACTTTTTTTAAATCCTTTCTTCTTACTCATTAATCAAATCTCATTTTCATAAAATCTTTCACCTTATCGACTATAGTATCTATGTCTCCAGCACCAAGTATCATTACGATTTCTAAATCTTTATTTTTTAATGTTCTTAATATTTTTTCTTTATCAATTAAAATTTTGTTTTCATTTTTCATTTTATTTAAAAGCAATTCACTACTCACACCTTTTATAGGTTTTTCTCTTGCCGGATAAATGGGAAGTAATATAACCTCGTCTAATTTATCCAAAGCTTTTGCAAAATCATCTGCAAAATCTTGCGTTCGAGAAAAAAGATGTGGTTGAAAAACACCTAATATTTTCTTCCCTTCAAACAATTGCTTTGCTGCATTGATGGCAGCATTTAATTCAGTTGGATGATGTGCATAATCATCTATTAATGCCGCTTTCTCATTTCTAAACATTAGAGCAAATCTCCTTTTAATGCCTTTAAAACTTAAAAGTCCATTTCTAATGTCTTCATGACTTACTCCCAACTTTAAAGCTATTCCAATTGCAACAGTTGCGTTTTCAACATTATGTTTGCCTGGCAAAGTGAATTTCAAATTTTTTAAAACTTGATTTTCATTTTGATAATCAAAACAAAACATTCCATCTTCAACTTTCACATTACTTGCTTTATGTCTTCCTTCATTTATGCCAAAACTTACCAATTCTAGATGTCTTAAGTTTTGAAAATCTAGTTCATTTGCGTTTGGTACAAATAAGCTACCAGCATTCGTGATTTTGTTTGCAAAAGCTAAAAAACCAGATTGCATCATTTCTTCATGACTTCCATAAACATCTAGATGATCTGCATCAACCGACATGATGGCTGCAATGTCTGGTTCCAGATGAAGAAAACTCCTGTCGTATTCATCTGCTTCTACAACTATCCAATCACTTTTACCTTCTACATAATTTGAAGCAAAATTATTACCGATACCTCCAAGGAAAGCAGTACAGTCAATACCACCCTCTTTTAACAAATGGGTAACAATGGTACTTGTACTTGTCTTACCATGTGTACCTGCAATGGCAATTGTCTTTTTTTCTTTGCTGATCCAACCGAGCACTTCAGCTCGTTTTTTAACAGGGATCTGCGATTTCAATAAATAATTTAATTCAAGGTGTTCCTCCGGAATTGCCGGTGTATAAACAACCAAGTCTATATCCTTTGGAATCAATTCAATACTTTCTTTGTAATGAATTTTTATTCCATTGTTTTCAAGTGCTTTGGTTAACTTGGTTTTAGTTTTATCATAACCAAAAATTTCAATTTCTAAACTTTTAAAATACCTAGCCAATGCACTCATCCCAATTCCTCCTATCCCTACGAAATAGACTTTTTTTAAGTCTTTAATCATTTTTGGCCCTTCTTTTTTATCACTCATCTCAACTAATCCTTAATAAGCTTTAAAACTTCATCCGCTATTTTATGAGCCGCATCTTTTACTTCCAGTTTTTTTATATTCTTTCCCAAAGTAATTTTCCTTTCTTCATCTTTCAGCAGTTCCAGCGCAGTACTTAATAAATCCGTTTCGATTTTATTGTCAGCAACTAAAAGGGCTGCATTTTTATCGACAAGCGCTTTTGCATTTGGTGTTTGGTGATCTTCTGCTACATTTGGTGAAGGAATCAAAATAACTGGTTTCCCTATGACCATCAATTCCGCAATTGTTCCTGCTCCTGCCCTTGCGATTATAAGATCTGCCATTCCATAAGCCAAATCCATTCGATCTATAAAAGCACTCATTTTCACATTTCGCAAAGTTGCTGTTTCGCAATCTTTATATGCTTGTTCATAAAGCTTCCCACATTGCCAAAGGAATTGAATTTGAGGATTTTCCTTAAAAAATGAAGCATTCGCTTTCATGGCTTTATTAAAGCTTGAAGCGCCCAAACTTCCACCTATCATAATGATTACATTTTTGTTTTTTTCAAAACCAAAATGTTTCAATGCAGCTTCTTTTTCGAAGGACAAATCAAATAAATTTTCCCTAACAGGATTGCCAAGTAGAATGATTTTTTCCTTTGGAAACCATCTTTCTAAACCTGGATATGCCCCACAGATTTTATTCACTCTTTTTGCGAGCAATTTATTGGTCATCCCTGGATAAGAGTTTTGCTCCTGAATGAGGGTAGGGATTCTTTTAGTACTTGCTACATATAATGTAGGTCCACTTGCGAAACCTCCTACTCCTACGACTGCATCAGGTTTAAACTTTCTTATCAAAGCATGCGCTTTAAAAATGCTGTTTAAAAGCTTGATTGGGAAGAGTATATTTCTCCACATTTTTCGGCGATGGAATCCACTAATCCATAATCCCTCGATGGTAAAGCCCGCTTTCGGTACTTTTTCCATTTCAATTTTTCCTTTCGCACCTATAAACAATATTTCAATATTGTGGTCAATTTTCTTAAGTGCCTTGGCGATGGCTAATGCAGGAAACACATGTCCTCCGGAGCCACCTCCGCTTATTATTATTTTCGCTGCCTTTTTCAAACTAGGCTGCTAATTCTTCTTTCAATTTTACTCTTTCATCAACTCTTTCTATGTATCTACTCACACTTTGGATGATTCCAATCATTGCACAAGCAAATAGCATTGATGTTCCTCCCATACTTACCAGTGGCAAAGTAATTCCTGTGACCGGAACCAAATGCACCGAAACTGCAATATTCATGAAGGCTTGCAAAACCAAACTCAAACATAGTCCTATGGCCAAAATCGCTCCGAACGCTTTCGGACTTTTTGTGACTAATGAAGTTGTTCTAAAAAACAACCAAACATATAAACCTAGGATTAAAAACCCTCCTATCAATCCATACTCTTCTAGAATGATAGCATAAATAAAATCTGCATATGGAGAAGGAAGGTAATTACGTTGAAACCCATTCCCTGGT
Source organism: uncultured Saprospiraceae bacterium (assembly GCA_937941095.1). Lineage (GTDB taxonomy): Bacteria > Bacteroidota > Bacteroidia > Chitinophagales > Saprospiraceae > JALZVN01. Next base: position 6,567 of record CALDYJ010000162.1, read on the forward strand.
CCTGAACCAAACCATTCGCCATTAGCGATTGCAATTTTAGCTTGTTGGACTTGATAACCCCCATCACTATTTGTCATAAATTCATTCAACCTCGAAGTCCAAGTTTCTACCCTAATCCAATCAGGAAAAAACTGCCCTATTATGATCATCACTGAAAATACCATGAGACCAAAAACTAAAAGCATTCCTAAATATTTCCAATGAACTCTACCTACAAACATCATTAAGAAACAAGTCAAGAAAAGCAAAACCGCCGTTGACAAATCTGCTGGTGCTATTAAGGCACATACTGTTACAACTGGAACAATGATCGGAATAAATGCAGATTTAAAATCTTCGATGTAATCCTGTTTGGAAGATATTACTCTAGCCAAATAAATGATCAATGCTAATTTTGCAAAATCGGATGTTTGAAAAGTTAAATCAATAATTGGTACAGTAATCCATCTTCTTGCCTCGTTATAATCTGATCCCATGATCAATGTATATAGCAACAACGGTATCGTAATCAAAAGAAAGATTGGTGCCCATTTACTAAACTGCATGTAATGGATGTTGTATAAGGTATACATCAATCCAAATCCAGCAACTAGGATAATAAAATGCTTAAACAGATAAAACTCTGTATTGCCTCCTTTCTCATGAAAAGCAATGGTTCCAGTAGAACTATACACAGCCAGAAGGGAAAATATTCCCAAAAAGATGGCTATAAGCCAAATGGCTCTATCCCCTTTTAATTCCGCTTGTATGCTTTGTCCTAATTTAGACATTCTGCTTTTTCGTTTACCTAATCTTTAATGTTACAATCGCAATGACTGCTAATAATATTCCCACAATCCAAAAACGAGTAACAATTTTCGCTTCTGGAATTCCTTTTTTCTGATAGTGATGATGCAATGGAGACATTAAAAAAATTCGTCGCCCTTCTCCGTATCTCTTTTTAGTATACTTAAAATAAGATACTTGCATAATCACTGATAAATTTTCAACAACAAATATTCCACACAGAATAGGAATCAATAATTCTTTTCGGATCAAAATTGCCATTGTTGCAATGATCCCTCCAAGCACTAAGCTTCCAGTATCGCCCATAAAAACTTGGGCAGGGTAAGAATTGTACCACAAAAAACCTATGCATGAACCAATTAATGAAGCCGCAAAAATCACCAATTCACCAGTGTGAGGTTGATAAAGAATGTTTAGGTAATTAGCTGCTATAACATTTCCTGACACATAAGCTAAGACTCCTAAAGTGACTCCAGTTATTGCAGATGTTCCCGTGGCTAAACCGTCCAAACCATCGGTAAGATTTGCTGCATTAGAAACTGCAGTGATTATAAAAATAACTATGGGTATAAAAATGATCCAAACATATTTTTTGGCTTGTTCATATTCCAAAAACCATAATAATTTTGCATAATCCAATTCTCTGTTCTTTAAAAAAGGAACATTTGTCAAAGTACTTTTTACAACCACATAATTGGTTTCTGACTCTCCGTTGAGTGTCTGTACTGTATTATTATAAGGTCCTAAAACCTCGTAATTAAATTCTTGTGCAACTGATTCTTTCAGCACTAAATTTACTGCATCGTTTTGCAGCATAACTATTCCAACCACTAGTCCTAAAACAATTTGTCCTAGTATTTTAAATCTGCCTTTCAATCCTTCTTTGTCTTTTTTGAAGACTTTAATGTAGTCATCAATAAAACCAATCATCCCGAGCCACAAAGTTGCAAACAACATTAGAAGGATGTATACATTTCCTATTTTTGCTAGTAATAATGTAGGGACAATGATTGCCAAGATGATGATTATTCCTCCCATCGTAGGCGTTCCTTGCTTTTGCAATTGTCCTTCTAAACCCAGATCTCTTACAATTTCTCCAATTTGAAGCTTTTGCAATTTTTGTATAATTTTCTTTCCAAAAAGAAAAGAAATTAACAAAGAAAGAATCATCGCACCTGCTGCTCTAAAGCTTAAAAAACGGTATAAATTCTTTCCCCAGAAATCATTGTTTTCCGCTAAATAATCAAATAAATAATAAAGCATCTTACGATTAAAAAATTCTTTAAAAAACGTTGGGAACGAGGCTAAGCCTCGTCCCAACTTTCCAATCTGAGAATGATAATAGTCCCTCCACTACTATTTTCTTTAATACTGATTTCTTTCAAAACCAGCCTATAAACCAAGTTCTTCTTTAAGAACTTTTATATCATCAAAAGGGTGTTTTACCCCATTTACTTCTTGATAAGTTTCATGCCCTTTTCCAGCAATCAAAACCACATCTCCTTCTTGAGCTAGCATACAAGCTGTTTTAATTGCTTGTTTTCTATCCAGGATGGAAAGGACTGATTTCAATTCTCCCGGATCCAGTCCATTTTCCATATCCTGTAAGATGGTTAAAGGATCTTCCGTTCTGGGATTATCGGAAGTTAGTATCAACTGTCCACTAAATTGGTAGCCGATCCTTGCCATCTTTGGCCTCTTGCTCTTATCTCTATCTCCTCCACATCCTACTACTGTTATTATTTTACTTTGCCTTTCTTTTGAATCTTGTATGGTCTGCAAAACTTTTTTCAAAGCATCTGGCGTATGGCAATAATCCACAATCCCTATTACCTTATCTTCCATTCGTCGAACAAACTCAAACCTTCCTTTTGCAGCCTTCATTTTACTTAAAGCAATTAGCAATTCCACTTTTTCAACTTTAAATAAAATGCCACAAGCGTAAACCGCTAATAGATTTTCTGCATTAAAAGAACCGATCATTTGACTGTGAAATTCACTTCCATCAAAATTCAAGATTAATCCAGTCAAAGAGTTTTCTAAAACCTTTCCTTTAAAATCTGCTAAATTCATTAAGGAATAAGAAAACTTTCTGGCTTTGGAATTTTGAACCATCACTCTGCCATTACGATCATCGGCATTATAAATTGCAAAAGCATCTTTTTCTAATCCATCGAAAAAAAGTTTTTTTACTCGAATGTATTCCTTCATATCCCCATGATAACCTAAATGATCATGACTGATATTAGTAAAGATTCCTCCTTCAAAATGAAGCCCGCCAATTCGATGCTGATGAATCGCATGAGAACTTACTTCCATGAAAGCAAACTCACAACCTTGCTGAACCATTTCTTGAAGAAATTTATTTATGTTCATTGGATCAAGTGTGGTATGTGTGGTTGGATATTTTTTATCCACAACAATATTTTCTATTGTTGACAACATTCCAGTCTTGTATCCTAGATCATCAAACAAATCTTTCAACAACTTAACTGTAGTAGTTTTTCCATTGGTGCCTGTTACACCTGTCAATTTTATTTTTCGCGATGGATGCTCGTAAAAATTACAAGCCAATAATGAAAGTGCCTTTGCACTATTCTCAACCGCTATATAACATATATCTTCCTTCAACTCTTTTGGGAAGCTTTCCAGTATTATCGCTGTAGCGCCTTTTTCAATGGCCATATTTATGTAATCATGTCCATCTACTTTGCTGCCTTTTATCGCAACGAAAAGACTGTTCGATTTTACTTCTCTCGAGTCAAAAACAATAGTTTCAATTTTATGATCAATAGTACCTACCACTTTTGGTAGCTTGATCCCTTCTAATAATTTTTTTAATCTCTTCTGCTTCATTTAGCAGTATTTCAACCTAAGTCTAACTTAATAGACTGTCCATTAATTCTTGTTCCTGGTTTGATAGATTGTGATTTTACTTTCCCCACTCCTATCACCGTTACATTTAAACCTTGGTTTTCTAAAACATACATAGCATCTCTAATTCCCATTCCTAAAACATTGGGTATTAAATTATCGCCACAAGGCCTTTCTTCAATTTGTAAAAAATTATCCTCAACACTAACAGTTGCCATCATTTCTGTTTCTGTATTTGTTTTAAAAGGAATTCCTAATTTTTTCAAAACAGTGTGCATGTCCTTTTGACATCCCGCAAAATGCATAGGCATTCTTTCTGACATCAATTGAGGTTTTTTGTATTTATTCAATGGCTTATGTAATTCAGGCTTGCAATAAAAAATTTTATCCATAATTTCTCTAAAGACAGGACCTGCAACATCTGCCCCATAGATTCCATTTTGCTTTGGGTCTTTTATCACTACAATGCAAGAGTATTTTGGATTTTCACTTGGAAAATACCCAACAAAAGATGACCTATAAGCCATATTGTCTTTCTTTTTTCCCTTGTAATTTATTTGTGCAGTTCCTGTTTTACCTGAAAACTTATAGTTTTTAGTATTCATCTTTCTTGCTGTCCCATTGACCACAACTCCTCTTAATAATTTATGCGCTTTTTCAATCGTTTCCTTTGAAGCAATTCTTCGACTTGACACTTGTGGGCCTATATTTTTTTCAACTTTGTCTTCATTTCTTATTTCAGAAACTAAGTATGGTTTAGCTTCAAAACCATCATTAGCTACTGTATTGTAAAAGTTCAATAACTGCAAAGGAGTAAAAGCTACTTCATAACCAATAGACATCCAAGGCAAGGTTAAGCCACTCCAGTTGTCGTCTTTTTTATCTGGATCTTTAATGTATGGATTTGGCTCTCCTTGTATTTCAATTCCTGTTGATTCATACAAATTGAACTTTCTAAACATATTCAATAAGCGCTTTACACGAATAAGTCCCTCTTGATTTTTACCAGCATAATGATCATATACTTGAGTGGCGATTCCAACATTAGATGATATCTCAAAGGCATGTTGGACAGAAGTGCTATCCATCTTATAAGAATCTATCGAAGAGTCCACCATTTTTTCTTCATAAAACTCACGCTCCCCTTTAAAGATTGGAATTTGATCATCTAAATTCAAATGCCCTTCTTCTATCAGCGCCATTAAAGGAGCTAACTTAAAGATAGAACCTGGTTCTATCTTTTCTCCTACTCCAAAATTATAAGTCTCGTAATAACCTTTAGCTGTTTTTTCTAGGTTTGCAATTGCTTTAATTGCCCCAGTATTTACTTCCATCAAAATGGCTGTTCCATTTTGCGCATCATGATGCTTTAATGCAGTCAGTAAAGAATTTTCAGTAATCCCTTGAAGATTAATATCTAAGGTTGTCAGAATGTCCTTTCCATTTATCGGTTCAATTTCAGCTTGCTCATTAATCGGAATTCTTAAATTGTCTTTAATCCTCAAAGTCAATTTCTTTCCGTCTGTTCCTTCCAAATCCTCATTAAAAGCTCCTTCTATCCCAACAGGGTTCGCTTCTTCTCGAACATAACCAATTGTTCTTTTTGCTAATAAGCTAAATGGCATTGATCTCTTTGGCGTAGACTCCACGATAAAGCCCCCGCCATTTCTTCCTCTATTGAAAATTGGAAATTTCCTAATTTGCTCTAGCTTATCATGAGAAACATCTTTTGCAATCGGCCAATACCTTGCATCTTTTTGTCTGGCCTCCAGAAGTCTTTTTCTCATCCCTCCTACCGTATAAGATGAGTTCACATATTTGGACAAACAAAAAGCTAAAGAATCAAGATTTTTATTAAAAATTTTATCACTTAAACCAGCTGCTCTGGTATCAAAATGAATCTTGTAAAAATCTAATGAAGTTGCTAGTAAACTTTCATCATCTGAAAGTATATTCCCTCGTTCAGCTTTGGCATCTTCATACTTAATGTATTTGACTTCACCTAAATCTCTCCATTTATCTCCTTCAGAAACAGAAATTTTAACCGCCTTAGCGAACAGAAGGATAGCTACCATCACAACGACGACAAGTACACTATACATTCTTAATAAAACTTCGTTTTTCATTTAAAGCTAAATCGATTGATATTTAAATTAATTCTTAGTACGATACAATTCTATACGGCCTATCTTCTGGTGGCTTTAAGCCTTTTGCTTTCACATCTTTCTCAACTGCTGCATGTTTTGTCTCATTCATCACTTTGGCTACAAGTGCCATATGCTGCCTATTGAGTCGTTGCACTTCTTTTTCAATGACCTGTATCTTTCTGGCTTTCTTTTCTGCATAATGACAATTTCCTATGTAGATAATCCCAAAAAGACCAATCATGAGAAAAAACAATAGATTTTCCATTAGCACTCCGGAATGAAATTTATTCCAGAAGAAATAGTCTTTCCAATTTTTATTTTTCTTCATTTTTAGATTTACAAGAACATTAATTGATTACCCACAATTTGCATTGTGATAAATAGTGTCATCTTTTCTTGTAATGCCATAAGGCGGGGTGTAGGATACCATCCTAAAGAAAGTTCTGCTAAAACTTTTCTGCTACTCTCAGTTTTGCGCTCCTAGCTCTATTATTTGCTTTATTCTCTACTTCATTAGAAACAATTGGCTTTTTAGTCAAAATCTTAAAAGGCCTGTATTTATTTCCAAAATCATCTTCTTTTAAATCTCCATCAACATTTCCGGTTTTAAAAAAATTTTTAACCATCCTGTCTTCCAAAGAGTGATAAGACATCACCACCATTCTACCTCCACTTGACAAAACCGCTAAAGACTGTGTCAACAATTTATTTAATGCCTCCATCTCCTGATTAACCTCGATCCTTAATGCTTGAAATACTTTCGCCAAATACTTCATTCGATTCCCTCTAATCATTTCATCAATTGCGTTTAAAAACTGATTGATGGTTTTGATTTTCAATACCCTTCTTTGTGCGACAATTTTCTGGGCTAATGTTTTTGCATTTCTCACTTCACCGTATAAACTAAATATCCGCTGAAGGTCTTTTGCACTGTACTCATTAACAACAGTACTTGCATCCAAATCACTTCCTTGATCCATCCGCATATCCAAAGGAGCATCAAAGCGGTAAGAAAAACCTCTATCTGCGGTATCAAACTGATGAGATGAAACACCTAAATCTGCAAGAATCCCATCGACTTGTTCAATGCCATGTACCTTTAGAAAACTTTTCAAAAATGAAAAGTTGCTGTTCACAAAAGTAAACCGATCGTCTTTCAAAACATTATTTGACGCATCAACGTCTTGGTCAAATCCGATTAAACGAGCTTTCTCGCCTAATTTTTCTATAATTTTTGCTGAGTGTCCTCCTCCCCCAAAAGTCACATCCACATAAATCCCATCAGGATTTTTTATAAGGTACTCAACACATTCATTCAATAATACAGGAACATGATAACTCATATTCTAAATTCAGGCTTATCTTCATTACTATCTCCTTCAAAAATCTTCTCTGCCAATTCCATAAACCCAATACCTGGCTCCATTTCAATTTGAGCTTCATAATGATGAGGTGCCCATAATTCAATCCTATCATCCATGGCG
>CALDYJ010000163.1 GCA_937941095.1 uncultured Saprospiraceae bacterium
CATGTTAGTATAGGCAGATCCTAATGCCGAAATAAAGGCATCATCATTAGCGAAATAATCGCTTTCTGGAATCACATCTGTAAACTCAGGTTCTAGATCAGAACAAGAGTTTATGACCATTATAGCCAATGTGATTAAAAATATTTTATTTATAAATTTCATTGTTCTCTAATTTATTTTTTTTAGAAAGATATATTTAAACCTAAAGTTATTGTTCTAGTTGAGAAATAAGTATTTCTTCTATCAACTCCAGGAGCAAGAACATCTAAAACTGGTTTAAAACCATAAATATCAGAGTTTGTTCTATTACCATTATCAACAGCACCTTCATCACCTAACCTTACTTCTGGATCAACACCAGTATAGCCAGTTATAGTAAATAAGTTTTGACCTGCAACGTATAACCTACAAGCACCAATTTTAGAATTAGCTGTATCAAAAGTGTAACCTAAAGAAGCATTGTCTAATCTTAAGAAACTAGCATCTTCTACATGTTCACTGTTATATGAAGCAGTAGTTACATCTGGGTTTGCCTTATCAGTATTAATTGAATTTGCGCCAGAATTTTCTGGGAATATTTCATAAAATGCTCTGTAAGTATTCACCATACTATGACCAAAAGATCCTCTGAAAAATAAGTTTAAATCAAAGTCTCCAAAAGAAAATGAGTTGTTTAGTGACATTTCAAAATCAGGAAGACCATTTCCAACGATTACCCAATCTGCAGCATCAATCACGCCATCACCATTTTGATCTTTAAAGATGTAACTTCCATCTTCAGCTACGCTTTCAAATACTGGGGCAACAATTTGTCCTACTTTTTCTCCTTCTTCCAATAAATGAAGACCAACACCTGCATCCGTAATGTTTTGACCTGGTGCACCTAAGTTTGTTCTAAACTCACTTGGAGTATCTTCTAGATAACTATCTAATATTGTGCTGTAAGTTGTAAAGATGAAACTTGGCGTATAAGAGAAATTATCGTTTTTAATCAAGTCATAAGTCAGAGCTAATTCAAGACCATTTGTTGTAAATGAAGCAACATTTTTCCAAGTGTTAGGAGCTAAATTTGGTGGTACAGGAACTGCAGTAAATAAAATCAAATCTTCAGTCTGTCTGTTAAATACATCTAAGGCACCTCTTAACCTAGAACCTTGTAAAGCAAAGTCTATACCGACGTTCAATTCTGTTTTTGTTTCCCATTTAAGATCAGGGTTTGCATTGGTTGTTGGACCATAAGAAGGAACAAATTCTCCATTATAAAAGAATTGAGCTCCTGGGTTAAAGATAGAAGCAAATAAATTATTTTGGTTCGGTAAGTTACCCGTTACACCATAACCTGCTCTAAGCTTTAAATTGTCAACACCAGAAAGGTTAGCTAATTTTGCTACGTTTACCCCTGCACTAACTGCTGGGAAAATTCCATATCTATTGTCTTCTCCAAATCTATCCGAGCCTTCTCTTCTTACACTTGCAGAGAAGAAGTAGGTGTCATCAAAATTTAAGTTTGCTCTACCGAATTGTGCTTGTAATCTGTATGAACTACCAGCTGACACAAGCGTAGCTTGACCTGTTAAGTTATCAGCTGCTTGCCCTAATTGGTTGTAGCCACCTTTGTCTAATAAGAATCCACCTGATTCTGCACCAAGTCCTGCAAAAGTGAATTTTTGGAAAGATGTACCTGCTAATAAGGTATATGAAAAATTATTTGCTTGACCTATATATTGAAGTGTTCCTTCATAAAGATCATTGAATCTGTTGATTCCTACTTTTCTTGCCAATCCATTTCTTGCTACACCACCTCTGTAAACTAAGTTACTAGGGTAGTATTCAGAAACAACTACATCTTCTTTTTGCTTGGCATAAGAACCTGTAATTTTTAAATTATCTGTAATGTTATAAGAAGCAGTAGCATTTGCTAAGAATTCGAATTTATCTTGATCTAACTGAGCTAATTCAACCATAGCAACAGGATTGAAAACATCAAATCCACTAGGATCATTATAAGTTCCATCATCATTAAATACCGCAGAAGTTGGATTTAATATAGTTGCATACCTAAATGCTTCTGGCAAACCAATTTCAGATTTTCTATCAGTTGCTAATAAATTAACACCAATATTTAGTTTATCATTTAAAGCTTTTTGATTCAAAGTCAAACTACCATTGATTTGTTGGAAGCCTGTATTGGTAACTACACCAGATTGATCTCTGTAATTAAATGAAGCTCTGTAAGATGTTTGCTCAGTACCACCAGATAAAGAGACATTATGAGATTGAGCAAAACCAGTTTCTGAAATCTCTTCGTACCAGTCTGTTGTAGCACCAGCATCATTACCACCAGCAGCTCTAAATTCTGCAGCAGAAGAGATGTCAGGTGTTCTTGCTATTGATTCTGTTGATACATAGCCATTGTAATCAATTTTGGATTGGCCTTTCTTTCCTTTCTTTGTTGTTACAATAATAACCCCTGAAGATCCTCTAGTACCATAAATGGCAGCAGCAGATCCGTCTTTTAAAACATCAATAGATTCAATGTCTCTTGGATCAATATTAGAAAGTGATGCACCTGGTACTCCATCAAGAATTACCAATGGTTCAGTTTGTGCTCCAATTGTTGAAAGACCTCTCAGTCTGATACCAACTTGACCGTTTGGATCACCACTCGCTCTTGTAATGGTTAAACCAGCTACTTTACCTTGTAAAAGTTGTGCGGCTGAAGTGACGTTACCAACATTAAAGTCTTCTTCTTTAACAGAAGATACCGCACTGGTAATTTCTTTAGATTTTTGTGTACCGTAACCTACTACGACTACTTCATCAAGGAGTGTTCCTGCTCCTAAAGCAACATTAATGCTCGTTTGGTCTCCAATCTGAATTTCCTTGTCAGTATATCCAGTGTAAGAAATGATCAATGCATTTGCACCTTCAGGTACATTGATTGAATAAGTACCATCAATATCCGTTATGGTACCCGTTGTTGTTCCTTTTGCCAAAATATTTGCACCTATTAAAGGTTCTCCTGAGTCAGCATCAGTGATTGTACCACTGATTGTTCTTTGCGCATAACTTGAAACACCTAGAAGGACAAAACATGACAGCAAAAGCCATTTTGTAATTTGTTTTCTCATTTGTGTAAGTTCGATTTTGTTAATAAATGATTCGAAAGATATGTAACGAGAGTATATCTAACCCAAAATACAACTCATTTCTCGTATGTAAGAAAATTGTAAAGAGAAAAGCCATGAAAATCACCGAAAACGTTTACGAAATCGCTATAACGACTGTTTTAGTGTGGATTTTACAAGAAGATTTTGATTCTGATGATTATTTTTCGAAAAATTTACGGTAATTTCCGTAAACAATCTCGGAAAATGCCAAAGAGGATAGGATTAAAAGACATCGCACAAGCCCTAAATATTTCTGTTACGACTGTTTCTAGAGGCTTAAATAATAAGTTTGACATTAGTAAAACCACTAGAGAGGCAATCCTCAAAAAAGCTGATGAACTTAATTATAGACCTAATGCTTTTGCAGTTTCACTAAGAAAAAATGAATACTTTTCCATTGGTGTAATCTTACCTAAAATCGATCATTATTTCTTTTCTACTTTGTTGAAAGGAATTATGAATAAAGCTCACATGGCCAACTACTTAGTCATCATCGGTGAAAGCTCGCATGACCTCGAAAAAGAAAAAGAAGTCATGCAGCAATTTATCTCACATTGCGTCACAGGAGTAATTATATCTTCATCCTATCATAGCTCACAAAGACTGAGCCTAGACATCTTGGATAAAAATAGAATCCCCTACGTGATGGTTGATCGTTTCATTGAAGGTTCTAATAAACCTTTTGTAAAATTTGATGACGAAAACGGAGGCTACTTGGCTACCGATCATCTAATCAATAGCGGCTATAAAAAAATAGCCATTCTTAAAGGCGAAGATAATTGCAGCATTTCTAATGCGCGCTTTAAAGGATATCGAAAGGCAATTCAAGCTAATGGCTTGACTTTTAACGCTAAACACGTTAGACATTGCATCACTGATCTAGAAGATGAATGTTATTCTCAAGCCATGGATTTGTTACTTTCAAAAAATAGACCAGATGCTTTTTTTGCCGTCAATGACAACATTGCCATTGGTGTGTACCAAGCAGCTTTAGCATGTAATTTGAAAATACCTGAAGATATTGGGGTCGTCGGCTACAGCAATTCCATCATTTCAAAAAACGTCACTCCAAAACTTTCAACCATAGAACAACCAGGCATAGAAATGGGCGAGCAAGCCTTTGACTTTTTACAACAATGCATCATAGGAAATGATCAACGCTTGACTAGAACTTTTGAAGCAAGATTGATTATCAGAGATTCAAGCATTAAACAAAAATATGCTACTCAGCAAGTAGAGTTTGTTCCAAAAAGAGGATAGCCTTTTATCAATACTTTTATTGAATGATCGTTTTTATGGCGTCGATTCTAATCCCATCTTGCCAAACTTCGATAATGTACATTCCTTTTTGTGTTTTGTTAGGGTCAATTTCCCAAGTTATATGATGATCTCCTTCAGTACAAAATTGATCAAACAACAATTGAATGCTTATTCCTAATGTATTAATGACTTTTACTTGTACATCGCCCGATTTTTTAATTGAAAAAGTAATGTTTGTTTGCTTAGAAAATGGATTAGGATAATGAGAAATTATTTTTCCAGCTGTACTATGAAGCTGATTGATTGGGGTATTGATTTCTTCAGCTTTGATTCTTCCGTAATAAACATCTTGTTCATTATTGTAGGTAGCTGCCCATGCTAAGTCAGCGCCTTCATTGTCTGATACCATGTGAAAATAATCACCAGTTTTGTTTTGATTAGGCCAGCCTACATGTGGATGAAAAGGTTCTTCATAGAGGATGACATTAGGACTCCAAGATTCCCCACCATCAAAAGAATTGACATAGTAGAGTTGTGATAAAAAAGAGGAACCAGGATTATTTCTAGTATCTAACCAAACGACATCTATTCTTCCATTTGGTGCAACTGACATTGTTCCGAACCATTGATAAGCTTCTGAACCTGTGTCATCATTTAGCCGCAATGGGCTACTAAAAGTAAGCCCTCCGTCTACGCTCCTTACAAAATGTACATCCATAAGATCATTCGGCGTACGAACGGATCCTAATACGTAAACATTTCCCTTAGTCGACTTATTAGATTTATCAACACTAATCCAAAGTTGCCCAAGGATACCTCCAGGATTAGGTGTGGCGCTGTTATGACTAAGAGGATTTCCACCAAGATCAAACATTATATTTTGTTCCCATTCCATTGGAGCATCGCTGTCTTTTGCACTTATTGATTTATTAAGGACCATTTTCGAAGTATTAGAGACATTTCCAATGGCATATAAGTGACCTCGAACATCGACATCCATCGTACCCCAAAATGGATTAAACGGAACATTAGAACATAGCTCATAACTTTCATTTCCATCTGTTGACCTTGTGAAGCTTTCACGGTTATTACAAAAGGTGAAGTTTGAATTCCAACTGACATAATTATTACCATCACCAGCAGATCCAGAATGATCAACAATCATCCATTGTTTGTCTCCACCATAAGCGAATGTTCCTTCATCCCATTCGCCAATTCTTTTTGATTTAAATTGAATGCAATTAAATCTATTGTTTGCATCACGAGATAAGCTGTTGTAATAAAAATTACCGTCACTGTCAACAGCTAAGACAGGATCTGATCTAAAAACTCCCGGTTCAATTACTCCTGGAAAAGTCCAAGTTTCTCCACCATCCTCCGTATAAGCAAATCCAGCTTGCCTAAAATTACTACTGACATCATCGAACTGTCTCCAGCCTATAACTATTCTATCGCGATTATTTGGGTCAACGGCAATTGAAGGTTCATTGGCTGCATCACCTATTAGGTTTTCTCCATTTTCATTAATGTTTACCTGGGTAAAAAAAAAGAGATCTGATCTATGGGAATAAGCTGGCGAAACAGGCATGTTTCTTCGATCGTTGAGGATAATAGCATCGTCTTCGATTTCTAAATAAGTAATATTAGCGGGAGGTAACTCATTTTCTTCTTCTTGTCCAAAGCTTAAGTAAGGTATTACGAGAATAGAAATTATAATAAAAAATAGTTTATTGATCATGACGCTTTAGATTTAAACAAAATACACAGAAACAAAGAATGAATCTTGCTCTATGAAATTAGCTTTTATAATTGTTAAAATCAAATTTATTAAAGTTGTCATGAGTGGGAGAGAAGGGTAAAAAAAACAGGTTTACTAAACCTTCAAGGTTTAGTAAACCTAGGGAAAATTCTCGAAATGGCATTTGATATTTTAAATCCGGTAGCTTTAACTTCAGATTTGGTATATATTAGAAAGTAGATCTGAAATTGTGCTAATTTAATTTCAGTACTAAAGGTTTGATAAATATCTACGATTTAAATGGTAAGGTTTTATTTACTGGAAATGAGTCAAATGCATTTACAGGGATTCAAGTAGGTGGATATGAAGCAGGCATGTACTTTGTAAAAGTACAATATGCTAATGGATCTACTAAAGTTCAAAAATTTATAAAAACTGCTAATTGATAGATAATTAACAAGTAAGAAAAAGGCCATCGCGCTCGCGCGATGGCCTTTTTTGTGTTTCACACAAAGTCATGTTGCAGCAGGATTATTTGCATGATCTTGGAATTAATCGTTGCGAATAAAAAAGGTCAAGGCCTTCTGTAAGGCCTTTCACATTTTATGCAAGCTTTTGAGCAAGCTCAAGCTTATGAAATCTAGGTGGGTTTGATTTTTGAAAAAGGGTAGTCTGATTTTCTTGGAAAAGATTGACTTCGTCGATCCTGATAAATGGTCGTAGTAAATCATCAAAGGCCTTCGCCTTCGGCTAGGCTTTTGTATTTTAGAAAATGCTTTGAGCAAGCTCAGCCATTGATTTATAAATGGCAATTTTTGAATTAGAGTGATCCGTTATACTTTTAAAAAGATTGACTTCGTCGATCCTGATAAATGGTCGTAGCAAATCATCAAAAAGGTCAGCCTTCGGCTCGGCCTTTCACATTTTATGCAAGCTTTTGAGCAAGCTCAAGCTTGCATAAAATGCAAAAGGCCATTCCACGATGTGGAATGACCTTTTTGATGATTCGTCGGGGCGGCAGGATTCGAACCTGCGACCCCCTGCTCCCAAAGCAGGTACGCTAACCGGACTGCGCTACGCCCCGAACTAATGTATTTTAAAACAAAAGCCATTGCTTATGTCATTTTATGGCGGAGACGGAGGGATTCGAACCCCCGGTACCTGTTTCCAAGTACGACGATTTAGCAAACCGTTGGTTTCAGCCACTCACCCACGTCTCCTTGGCTGTATATCGATCTTTGAATTTCTCCAAAGAACCAAGAAATATGGTAATATTGATGCCATTCTTTTACAGCGCGACAAAGGTAGCATTTGAACATATAAAAATCAAGTATTATCTGTGCTTATTTAATATTAAAAGATATTTCCTTTTAATACAGCTGATTATGATTTAAACACGAATTCTAAACCCTAAAGATTCCTATGGATTAAAGGCTGATGGACTAATCTCATTCTAGGCTTCGAATTCAAAAAACAATTAATCAAATGAAAGATTAGCAAAACATCATACTCCTAATATACACCTTTTCTATTGCATTGATCTTGAGTGCAATACAAATTATCAGCATTGAAAGAATAGATGGCATTTAGATTATTTGTAAGCATTAATTACTTATCTCCA
>CALDYJ010000164.1 GCA_937941095.1 uncultured Saprospiraceae bacterium
CTCTTAGGATTAAATGTATGGAAGTTGGCGGCATTTGGAATAGTGCTTTTTATATTTTGGATCTTGTATGCTGCAATTAATATTTTTAGCAAATTTTTATCTAGTAGATTTTTAAGGTCTAGGGTAAATATGAATAAAGAAGTCAATCAATCTATCTTAAAGTTTTCAAGATTGTTTGGCTTGATTTGTGGCGTCAGGTTTTTATTATACTTGGTTCCAATGTTTCAATTTGCACCTAGATTGACTTCAATGATGATCAAAGGCTTAAGTGTCTTAAGTTTATTTTTTATTGTTTTAGTTGTAAAGCAATTCGTCCATATTTTGTTTGACTACCTTTCTGGATTAAGTAAGAAAACAGCAAATACTTTAGATGACCATTTATTACCAATCCTCGAAAAATTAGTCATGATTGTAATCTGGGCATTTGGAATTATTTACATGCTTGATTACATGGATGTAAATGTGACTGCTCTACTTGCTGGAATATCAATTGGTGGTTTAGCTCTTGCCTTAGCTGCTCAGGATACAGTAAAGAATTTTTTCGGTTCAATTATGATCTTTTTAGATAAGCCATTTCAAATAGGAGATAGGGTTCATTTTAAAGGAGTAGATGGTAAGGTCGAAGAAGTGGGGATAAGGGCAACCCGAATCAGGACTTTTGGAGATTCTATTACTTATGTACCAAATGCACTTATTGCTGATAGTGTGATTGATAATAAAGGTCTAAGGGTCTATAGAAGATTCAGAACAGAATTTGGAATAACTTATGATACTCCACCAGCAAAAATTGAAAAATTTGTTGAAGGAATTAGAGAAATTATAAAACTGCATCCAGGTACTAAAAAAGAATCTTATGAAGTACACATGACGGGTTTTAATGAAAGTTCTATCAGTATTTTAATGTATACTTTTTTTACTGTTCCTAATTGGACGGAAGAGTTAAAGGCAAAACATGAAATTCTAAGTGCTGTACTAAAACTGGCAGAAAAACTAGCTGTTGATTTTGCCTTCCCAACACAAAACCTTCACATCAAAGAAGTTCCTGCTCAAAATACTTGGGTTAAATCAAAAAATAAAGAAACAAATAGATTAAATGAAGATTTAAAAGCTGCTTTAGCTGACATAAATTTATATTTCAAAAAGAAAGACCGATTGCCAAAAGCAGTAGGCCAGGAAGGAGAGGATTAATGCTAGTTTCAGTGTGATTGCAATTGAGAGTTCTAGAGTGAGTTCTGGTGCGAGTGAGCTCTATTGCAAGTTTGAGAACGAATTCCTCTTCGAACACAAAACTGGAATTGGTGCCAAAACCAGAACAAGTATCAGCACTAAAGCTACCAATACTGGTTTGGTAAGTCTATCACATGGATTGAAAAATTGATTTATCTTTTTCAAATAAATTAAAAGCGGCCATTTTTCTTAACCACTAATTGATCTGGAAAGTTTAAACTCAAAGAAATAAGAATTATTTCTTTCACAATTATCTTTTAATACAAAAAATGTTTATTTATAGTTTTATTCACAACAAAATTTACAATCATGAAAAACAGAAAAAAATTCAAATTCAAATTCAAAAACCAATTTTTAAAAATTATGTTGCCATTGTGTTTTTGCTTTTCTTGTGCAGATCAAGATTTACATGAAATATTTGACAATGATATCCCTAATAAAAAACTAACTCATATAATCTCAGAAACTGGAAGAGCCGAGTCCTGTGATTGCTGCATGACCATTTCGGATTTAACTGTAATCGTAAATGATCCATTCTTTGCAGATGATTTTTTGATCAAAATTCAAGTGGGGGATGAGAATTATTGTCCGTTGCCAGAGGCATGTGAACCATCACTTGTCACAATTGGTCAGTGTGGAGAATTATATTTTTGCTCAGAAAATTTCCCAACTGATGATTCTGAAAATCCTTATTCAGATTTAACATGCATTCCTTTTAATTGCAATATTGATCCAGCAGATCAATTTAGCGTTTCTTTAGATGGCCTTGGAGAATTTTTATGTCAACAATATGTGGATGAGGCGATTGAAGTTCAAGCAACCGTAAGTATTTCTTGTGCTCCTGATCCTTTTGAAATAGACTGTGGTGTTGACCAACAAAGCTATTCTGTATTAACATTGAATCTAACAGAACTAACTTCTGCAGGTATAGGGTTCGACGATTGCTGTAATCCAATAAGGCTGCAGGAATATCAAGATGAATAAAACTTAAAATCTATAAGTGCGTTATATTTAGCTGAATATAACGCACTTAATTGTTATGAAAATTCTCAAAATATTTCTTTTTTTCTTGTGCATTTTTGACTTATATGGGCAAAGTATTATTAATAGTGTTCGTATTGAGGACAATATTCAAAGTGCAGACCTAAGTGGTTTTGGAAGTAAAGTCGCATTAGTTGGACATAATCCTTTTCCTTTACCAGGTTCAAACAATAATGAGTTTCCAATTTATTTCATTGATGGAGATTTAAACCCGTACTCTGCTTATAAAGTTTCATATAGAGACTATAATTTTAGCAATACCACAATACGAACCAAATTTAAAGATTCTCTACTAATTACTGTTTTTGGTTTGGACCACACAGAGGAACCAAATCTAAAGGGTGTTTCAATTTTTAATGTTAATACGGGAAAAGCCAATTCTTATTCTAAATTTGGACTTGGCGACGAAAGTGTTATTGAAGTTAATCAAGAAAATATTTTAATTCTTATGTCTTTGGATGGTGAATTGAATTTAGATTGTATTTCTAAACAAGGTTTCCAGAACTGGAATAAAAATTTGACTTTCTTTAGCACGCCAACCCAATTATACTTAAATGCTGGAATTGCATTAAAAAATGGGAGCTTTTTATTCTCCGTTTCTTTTAGAAATGAACAAAATGAATATGATAGTATTATTTTTGAGCTTAGTGAATCTGGTGAAATTATTAATATTAAAAAACTTCAAGACATAGAAATTTATAATATTCACGAAAAGGAAAATGGAAATTTTATTTTTGTAGGCCGGACAACTAAAATGACAAAATTTACGATGAACACTACTGATGCCTTTATTCTTGAAAGTAGCTCAGATTATAAAATTAAAGAAAGTAAATTGGTTTTTGGAGAATATTTTTCCTGTTCAAAGATAGTCTCTAAATATTTCTCATCTAATGACGTTTTAATAATATCAAATTCTACCTCTTTCAATTTTCCTACTATACTTGCTACATTAAATTCTGATTACAATATTGAAGGTCAGACAGGATTTGACTTCATTCAACCTGAAACAATAATTTTTGACAATGAGACAATGTTAGTTTTCTCACTCGATATAAATACTGGAAAAAGACTTATTGATGAAATAGATATGGAAAGTGAGGTTTATTCTTCTTGTACAAGCGTTGAGTCTTGTTTGCAAATCGAGGATTTTAATATTGAATTTATTGATCAAGAATACCAATTAGAAGAATCTACTTCAATGGATATACTTTCGATGGATTATATTGAATTCAGTTTTAATTTAGAAGATATTGAATGTAGAAAAAGTTTCTTTCCAGAGTCAAGATTTTTGGCTAAAGATACTTTTTGCATTAACAGTTGTGATACTATTTATTCAATAAACCAGACAACTAATCACAAAAGACAATGGAGCATAAAAGGCCCAGGAATAGACAGTTTAATATACGATAGTCTTTCCTTTTATTTATGTTTTAATGAAGCTGGAGAATATAAATTAAATCAAACAATTTGGTATTTAGGTTGCCCTATAAATTATGAAAAAAAAATAGTGGTATTGGAAAATCTGGAAATCACATTAAATAAAGAAGGTGTTGTTTGTAATGAGCCTCCAATAGAGATAACAGCATTAACTAATCGGCCACTGAACTCTCTTATTTGGAATAACATAATTGAAGATGAATACCTTGAAGTGTTTTCTTCAGGAACATATTCTCTAATTGCTGAAGATGGCTATTGTTTAGCACAAAAAGATTTTGAAATTACGTTTATTGACGATCTTGTGTCTGTTGAAAATGTGTTATTATCACTTTCAGATACAACATTGTGTGAACAACATTTTCCATATAAGTTAATTGTAAAAAGTGAAGTAGGGGCTAAATTATTTATCGATGGAATCCAAATAGTTGACGATGAAGTTGTATTAAATTATCCGGGCTCATATTGTATAAGTTCGGAATACTTTGGTTGTGAATTTAAAAAAGAATTTAATATTCAAAGTAATGAGTGCCTTTCTCAAATTTATATACCAAATACTTTTAGTCCTAATGGAGATGGCATAAACGATGAAATTAAGCCGCTTGGCAAATATTTTGAACCAATAAATTTTTCTGTCTATAATAGATGGGGAGTATTAGTTTATTCTGGAAGTACTGCTTGGGATGGAAGCTATTCAAATTCTATTCTTCAGCCAGATATCTACTTCTATTCATTCTCCTATTTAAATACTCTAAGTGAAGAGGTTGAATTTACTAAGGGAGAATTTTTGTTGATTTATTAACGTTTTTTTGCATGAGTCATGTTCTTGAAGGAGTCGAAACTGCACTAGAACTAGCACTAGAACTAGCACCATTATTGCAGCATTATATTTAGCTCAATAAATAGTATGTCAAACTTTAATGTTAAGCAGAATTTATTAAAGACTAGCATGTCTGGTAGCATTCGCGGTAAAAATATCGTCGCTTCTCCCATTCGAAGTTTAGTACCATTTGCCGACAAGGCAAAAGAAGAAGGGAAAAAAATTATTCACCTTAACATTGGTCAACCTGACATCAAAACACCTAGAGTAGCCTTAAGCACAGTATGCAAACTCAAAGATGAAGTGATTACTTATGGTCCATCGGCCGGACTACCAGCACTTAGAAAGGAAGTTGTTACATACTACGAAAAATTTGATGCTGGCCTAAAACAAGAAGATGTGTTTGTTACTACAGGAGCATCCGAAGCTATTCTGTTTGCTTTATTGACTTGCTGTGATAATGGTGATGAAGTTATCATCCCAGAACCTTTTTATGCAAATTATCTTGGTTTTGCCCAATTAGCAAACGTGAATGTTTTGCCCATTAATACGACAATTAGCAATGGATTTGAATTACCAGGTGCAGAATCATTTGAACCAATGATTACCAATAAAACGAAGGCCATATTCCTTTGTAATCCAGGAAATCCAACTGGGCAATTGTATGATAAAGATGAGCTTACTGCACTAATGGTATTAGCTAAAAAGCACAATCTTTTTGTCATTGTAGATGAAGTGTATAAAGAATTTTGCTACGATAAACCATTTGTGTCTGTTTTGTCTTATCGAGGAATGGAGGATAATGTAATTGTGATTGATTCCATTTCTAAAGTGTTTTCCGCCTGTGGAGCAAGGGTAGGGTATTTAATATGTAAAAATCCTTCCATTCAAGCTGCAGTGCTTAAAATAGCCCAACTAAGATTATGTCCACCATATTATGGGCAGCAATTGGCTATAGCCGCCTATTCTAATGCTTCGATCTACATTGAAAGAGTAAAGGAAAAATATTTAAAAAGAAGAAATTTATTAGCCGATCGTCTTTCAAAAATGGAAGGCGTAATTTCTTATAAAGCTCAAGCTGCATTTTATAACATCGTAGAACTTCCTGTTGATGATGCAGAAGTTTTTTGCAAATGGTTGTTAACGGATTTTGAAATAGATGGCACAACACTAATGATGGCTCCTGCGAATGGATTTTATTTTAATAGGAGCCTAGGAATTCGACAGGTTAGAATCGCTTTTGTTTTAGAAGAAGCGATGATCAATAAAGCCATGGACATCCTAGAAGAAGGTTTAAAAGTTTATAACTCCAAATAAAATTTTTAAGGCTAAAATAGCTTATCCAGAAAATAAGCAATAAACTTCTTTGACTATTTAGCTTCCATCATTTTAATTTCTGTTTCAAAATACTTTTCTTGAAAGTAAATTGCTTCTTCAATTTGTTTCTCATTAAGAGGTAGATCCTGATTTGCAACAATTAACTTGTTTTCATTGTCATTATATCGGAGCACAACTGCTTTTACAATACCAGTAAATTCTTCAATAGGCTCTTCGATTCCCAGTACATAGGCATCAAGTTCTTGACCATCTCCACTTAGAGTACCTGGAATAAAGCCATAATTTAGTTCATATTCAAAATCAAATTTTGGATGTTTACTTTTTATGGCTCTGTCTATTTTGACCGTAACTTTTTTTCCAAGAAATTGAAGCTCTTCATTTGATTTGCTTTCTAATAATTCGATTCTATTATTAAAAGGGTCAAAAAAAGAAAATCTGTTAAAGAGTGGCAATGATTTGTCATCTTTGATTCTAATCCCCTTTGTTTCTAGATACTTTTTTAAACTATTAAGTTTTTCGACTTCAAAGGCTGGATGCCTTTTAGATTTGTTTATAAATTCTTCAGTGCCTATGTGGAGTTCGATGTCAGCTATTTTGAGCCAGAAGCCTCCATTCTTTTTTAAAAATTCAGGTTTTTCTATTTCTTCTAAACCTAGTAGCCCACAATAAAATTTCTTTGCTTCTTCCTCTTTTTTTGTGGGAATGCAAATTTGAATATGATTTAATCTTTTAAATGAGATATCCATTTTAAGGTGCTAAATCAATGGCCGGTTCTAGCACTTAATTAAGCACTAGAACCAGTTCTAATTATTTTATTGTTTTAGAATGACAATTTTCTTTGTCATCTTATGATTTCCTTGTTGTACAGTAACAAAATAAATTCCTTGGCCTAAATCTAAACCATGAATGTTGATTGTCCTTTTGTTTCCAAGTCCTTCGAATGATTTAAAATAATGCTTCACTCCATAAACATCGCTTAAATTTATTGAATAGTCGTCTACATTAGTAGTGCTGAACTCAACGGAAAAGTCACCAAGCGTTGGATTTGGATATACAAGAAATTCTAATTCTTCTTTTTGTGGATTAAAAGTACTTGTAATCTCATCAAATTTGCAAGTCGTAATGTCTGATATACTAATTTCCAGATTATCTGCTTCTCCATCGTATCCATCTTTTAAACCTACGTTGATGCTGTTTATGTTACCGACTAAATTAACTTGGATGGAATCAATCTCATCTCCTCTGTATGTTCCGTAAAATTTAGCTTCACCTGAAGTTTCAGTATAACT
>CALDYJ010000165.1 GCA_937941095.1 uncultured Saprospiraceae bacterium
TACAGCGATGACATGGGTTTTCATTTTATGAATAATGAAAATTATGAGCAAACTACCCTTGAAGGAAAATTAATAGACAATAACAACCTATTAAAAGAAGGTGAGAACATTGAAGTGATATTTCATTCAGAAAAAGAAATTCCATTAACGGTAGAATTGCCACAATATGTTACCTTAGAAGTAACTTATACTGAACCAGGTGTAAAAGGAGATACTGCTACTAACAGCATGAAACCTGCGAAAGTAGAAACTGGAGCTGAAATTAAAGTTCCACTATTCATAAATATAGGAGATAAAGTAAAAGTTAATACAGCTGAAGCTTCTTATGTTGAAAGAGTAAAAGCATAGACCCAAATAGAATAAAAAACCAACTTTATGGATTATAAAGAAATAACCGATTTGATCAAAATGGTGAACAAATCGAATCTAACAGAATTCAAAATGAGGGATGGTGATTTTGAAATTACCATCAGAACGGAAAACTATCAAAAATCTCGTTCGAATAACGATAATATGCCCTCAGTAATTCCTGTTCAAGCAAATCCCCCAGTACAACATATAATCACTTCACCTGCACCACAGCCTGTAGTCAATGAGGTACCTAAAAACAATTCTTCTGAAGGCAAAGATATTCCTGCCACTTCAAATGCAAGTAAGAATGCTGAAGAAGTAGTTGATGAATACATTGAAATTAGATCCCCGATTGTAGGTACTTTTTATAGATCAGCAAGTCCAGAAAAACCTCCATATGCGAAAGTAGGAGATTCTATCTCAAAAGGAGATGTGGTATGTATTGTTGAAGCTATGAAGTTGTTTAACGAAATAGAATCAGAAGTATCAGGTAAAATTGTCAAAGTAATCGTTGACGATGCACAACCTGTTGAATATGATCAGGTTTTATTTTTAGTTGATCCAAAAGGATAATAACTTTTAGCTTTACAAATCCAGGTAAATTATGTTTGATAAAATTTTGATTGCCAATCGTGGGGAAATTGCCCTAAGAATAGTTCGTACCTGTAAAGAAATGGGTATTAAAACTGTTGCTGTTTATTCAACGGAAGACCGAGAAAGTCTGCATGTGCGCTTTGCTGATGAGGCTGTCTGCATTGGTCCTCCTTCTTCCACACATTCATACCTCAGTATACCTAAGATTATGGCTGCTGTTGAAATAACGAATGCAGATGCAGTTCATCCAGGTTATGGTTTTTTAGCAGAGAATGCAGATTTTGCAGAAGTATGTACAGAGTATGGGATAAAGTTTATAGGTCCTACACCTGAACAGATTCGTAAAATGGGCGATAAAATTACAGCTAAAGATACTATGATTAAAGCAGGTGTTCCTGTGGTACCTGGATCTGAAGGACTTCTTAAAGACGTGAAACAAGGAAAAAAATTAGCCATTGAAATTGGATACCCAATAATATTAAAAGCCACAGCTGGAGGAGGAGGAAAAGGAATGAGAATCGTTTGGGAAGAAGAAGAATTTGAAGAAAACTGGAACAAAGCGAGGCAAGAAGCTAAAGCTGCTTTTGCAAATGATGGCATTTATATTGAAAAATTTATAGAAGAACCTAGGCACATCGAATTTCAAATAGCTGGAGATCAATTTGGAAAGGTATGTCATCTATCAGAAAGAGATTGTTCCATTCAAAGAAGACATCAAAAATTAGTGGAAGAAGCTCCTTCACCTTTTATGACAAAAGCCCTTAGAAAGAAAATGGGTAATGCTGCCATTAAAGCTGGAGAAGCAATAAAATATGAAGGCGTTGGAACTGTAGAGTTTTTAGTAGACAAGCATAAAGAATTTTACTTTATGGAAATGAACACTAGAATTCAGGTTGAACACACAGTAACAGAGGAAGTGATTGATCATGATTTAATAAAAGAACAAATTAAAATTGCTGCTGGACATCCCATTTCAGGGAAAGATTATATTCCAATGTTACATGCAATAGAATGTAGAATAAATGCTGAAGACATCTACAATGATTTTAGACCTAGCCCTGGTAAAATTACGTCCTTCCATAGTCCTAAAGGGCATGGTGTAAGAGTTGATACACATGTGTATGCTGGTTACACTGTTCCACCATATTACGACTCAATGATTGCAAAACTCATTTGTAGAGCTCAGACAAGAGAAGAATGTATTAAAAAAATGGCTAGAGCTTTAGATGAATTTATTATTGAAGGAATAAAAACGACGGTCCCTTTTCATCAGAAATTAATGAAAGATGAAAGCTTTAAAAAAGGCGATTTTAATACTGGTTTTTTGAAGAATTTTGATTTGGGAGAAGATCCAGATAAAAAGTCTTAAAACGATTTCTAATTTCATTCGTTAATTTAGAATGAACTTCACTTTTCTTATCAAAGCACAGCAATGAAAGCGTTTTGGGGCTTGATGGTCTATTTGAAAAATTACAAGTCTCTTGTAGTTTTTAATGCAATCTCAAATGTGCTGATGGTTTTCTTTTCAGTAATAAGTATATCTGCTTTTATTCCTTTTCTTAATATCCTTCTAGGCGAGCAAAAATTAGTTCAGGAAAAACCAGAAGGCATTAATAGTTTAGAGGAACTGACTCAATTATTTTATTTTCATCTTTCAAACATCATTATAGAACACGGAGAAAGTAGAGCATTAGCAGTAATGTGCTTTGCTTTAGTAGGAATATATTTCTTTAGAAATTTATTTCGATACCTTTCATTATTTTTCATGGCACCTATAAGGAATGGGATAGTAAGAGATGTAAGAAAACAATTGTTTGAGAAAAGTATGGATCTTCCATTAGCCTTCTTTTCTGAAAAGAGAAGAGGAGATATTATATCGAGGATAAGTGTTGATGTACAAGAAATCCAATGGAGCATATTAAATGTTCTCGAAGTAATAGTTAGAGAACCATTAATGATAATAGGTTCGCTTTTAATGATGATTTATTTGAGTTCAAATCTAACTTTGTTTGTTTTGTTGTTAATTGTAGTTACAGCTTTAGTATTGGGAGGCGTTGCTCGAACTTTGAAAAAACAGTCTTCTGGCGTTCAAGAAAAATTAGCAAATATCATCGCTCAAGTGGAAGAAAGCATAGGGGGTTTAAAAGTAATAAAGTCTTTTAATGCAGCTAATTACCAAAAAGAAAAATTTGCTTCAGCAAATGAAGGATATAAAAAGCAATTAACAAGATTGTTTTGGAGGAAAGATCTTAGTAATCCACTTTCTGAATTTTTAGGCATAAGTATAGTTTCAGTCCTAATCTTTTACGGCTTTAAAGAAGTCAAAAATACAGATTTAACCGTACCAGCTTTTTTAGCATTTTTATATGCATTTTATAGTGTAATTAACCCAGCAAAATCATTTTCAACCGCTTACTACAATATTCAAAAAGGTATGGCAGCTGTGGATAGAGTGAATGAAATATTGCATGCAGAGGTGAGTGTAAAAAATTCCACCAATCCAATAGCCAAAAAAGAATTTCAAAAAGCTATTGAATATAAAAACGTCCGCTTTGCATATGACGAACAAGAGGTTTTAAAAAATATAAATTTAAAAGTCAACAAAGGACAAGTTGTGGCTTTAGTTGGACCTTCTGGTGGAGGTAAATCAACCTTAGTAGACTTACTTCCGAGGTTCTACGATATTCATAATGGAGAATTGTTAATTGATGATATAAACATTAAAGAAATTAAACTTGAAGATTTAAGAAGTTTAATGGGCATCGTTACTCAAGAGCCGATTCTGTTTAATGATACTATTTATAACAACATTGTCTTTGGTTTAGAAAATGTAAAACCTGAGCAAGTTTACGAAGCAGCAAAAATTGCTAATGCGCATGATTTTATTTTAGAAACTACTGATGCTTATGAGACAAATATCGGAGATAGGGGAACAAAATTGAGCGGAGGCCAAAGACAGAGACTGACAATCGCTAGGGCCATATTACGTAACCCTCCAATACTTATTTTAGATGAAGCTACATCAGCTTTAGACACTGAATCAGAAAGATTAGTTCAAGATGCCATAAAAAGAGTCATGGAGAATAGAACTGCTATAATAATTGCGCATAGATTGAGCACCATCCAGCATGCAGATGAAATAATAGTGATCAAAGATGGAAAGATTATTGAGCAAGGTTCTCATGCGGAGCTCATTTTAGATGGTGGAGAATACCAGAAACTAGTAAAAATTCAAGGTTTTTAGTTAACACTATCATAATTCTCGGCCATTTGGTGAGAATTATCGTATTTTTATAGATCATCCATGTAATATCAACAATTGATACATATGAAGTACGCCTTATACACACTTTTCATAACTCTTTCTTTTTTAAGTTCTAACTTTGCCCAAATTACAATTGATAGCGGGGTTTTTCCTGTGATGGGAGATGTTTTGAGGACTTCAAATGCTTCAAACCTAGAAGGAGTTACAATGACAAGTGGAGGCGATGATCAATATTGGGATTTTAGCACGCTTCAGACGAATTTGGTAAATGAAGTGATGTTTTCGGACCCATCAACAGGAGTGAATGCAGCTTTCTTTCCAGAAGCAAATTTAATGATTCAAACAGATCAAGGAGAGAACTTTTTTAAGACAAGTGCTCAAATGTTTGAGTTTTTAGGTTTTAGTGGAGGTGATCCGACTGGGTTTGGGATAGATTTAGTAGCAGTTTTAGATCCTGCACTTATTGAAGCTAGAGCACCAGTCAACTATTTGGATTTAAATACTTATGGTTCTGAAACGAATATTCCATTTTCGGCAGATGCTATACCAGGTGGCTTACTGGACAGTTTGCCCATTGCACCGGATTCATTAAGAATAAGAGTTATTGTTGATAGAACTGATCTTGTTGATGCTTGGGGCACTGTGAAAATTCCTGGAGGTCAAGAATATGAGGTCCTGAGACAGAAAAGATTTGAATTAACTGAAACAAGGCTTGACATTAAGATAGGTGTTTTCCCATGGGTAGATGTTACTGACCAATTAGGGGATATGGGTTTCTTTGGAGGCATAGATACTTTGGTATCCTATACTTTTATGTCTAATGATTCAAAAGAGAACATTGCTGTGTTTGAATTAGATGGGGAAGAGCAATTTGTAATAGGAGCAGAATTTAAAACTACAGGAGAACCAAATTCAGTGCAAGTTTCAATAAGTAGTGATCCTGATTTGTTTGCTTATCCTAATCCAGCAATAAATGAAGTTAAGTTTGAATTTAAAAACCTTGCTAATGGGAATTACAAATTAAAGATATTTAATATCTTAGGTTTGGAAACGCTAAGTGAGGAATACTATGTTTCTGGTAATAAAACTGTTAAAACAGACATTTCTAGACTTAAAAAAGGTACCTATCTCTACAGTTTATTAGATGAAAGTGGAAAAACGCTTACTACTAAAAGACTTATTGTAGTCAGACCTTAAGACAAATTTCAAGTTATTTATACAACCTTTTACAGCTTTTGAACGCTCTATTGTAATAGAGACTAAATTTTCTTAATTTTGCCCACTTATGCGTTTAAAATCTGCCTTACTAATCTTGTTTTCATTAAGCTTGCTATTTTCTTGCAAAACGGAATACGAAAAGCTTAGAGCATCTGGAGATGTTAATCTTCAGCTGAAAAAAGCATTTGAGTATTATGAAGTAGAAGAATATGCTAGAGCAGAGCAGCTTTTTGAGAGTGTTTTAGGAGTCATCAGAGGGCGAGTTGAATCTGAAAAAGCTTATTTTAGTTATGCTGATTGCCAGTTTAAGCAAAATAAATACATTTTAGCTTCTTTTTATTTCAAAGATTTTGCTTCAAAATTTGTAAACAGTGAATATAGAGAGGAAGCTGATTTTATGACAGCTTATTCACATTATAAATTATCACCTTCTGCAAGACTTGATCAATCCTATAGTGCTAAAGCTATTGAAGGATTTCAGCTATTTGTTAATACTTATCCTGATAGTGAAAGAGTAGCTGAATGCAATCAGCTCATTGATCAAATGAGGAAGAAAAAAGAAGTTAAAGCTTATGCCGAAGGTGAATTGTATTTTAATTTAAAATATTATGAATCTGCAGTAAGATCTTTTGAGAACTTATTGAAAGATTACCCTGAAACAACAGATTCTGAGAAAGTCCGTTACATGATTATCAGATCGTTCTATCTATACGCTCAGAATAGTGTAGTTTCAAAGCAACCTGATAGATTTAAGGAAGTTGTAACAAGAATGGATGAATTTAATGAGAGGTACCCTAAAAGTCGTTTTGGAAAAGAACTCTCAACAATAAATAAGGTAACCTCTAAAAGAATAAAAGAATTAAGAAATGAAGGATATAAAATCTAAAGTACAAGCTATTAATCCAAGTATTCAGGCCTTAGACATGACAGAGCTAGTTGAAAAAACTGGTAACGTTTATGAGGCATTGTGCGTAATAGCTAGTAGAGCAAAACAACTTAATGTTGATATAAAACATGAATTGTATCAAAAGCTTGACGAATTTGCTGTCAGTACTGATGCTATTGAAGAAATTCATGAAAATAAGGAGCAGATTGAAATCTCTAAATTTTATGAAAGGATTCCTAATCCAGTGATCATTTCGTTAGATGAATATCGTAACAATGAATTGCACTTTAGTTACAGAAATAGAAGAGATTCTGACGACGTTTAGAACTAATTTCTAAAAAAACTTATGGCAAGCAGCCTTCAAGGAAAAAAAATCCTACTAGGGATATGTGGAAGTATTGCTGCTTACAAGTCTGCATTTCTAGTTAGGTTGTTAATAAAGCAGGGAGCGGAAGTTAAAGTGGTAATGACCCCAGCTGCAACTAAATTTATTTCAAGTCTTACATTATCAACTCTTAGTAAGCATCCTGTCCATTCCAAAATTATTTCTGAACAAGGCTGGAATAACCATGTAGAATTAGGCCTTTGGGCCGATTTAATGCTTATCGCGCCAGCTACCGCTACCACATTAGCTAAAATGACTATTGGACTCGCAGATAATATGGTTTTAGCTACTTATTTATCTGCCAAGTGTCCAGTCATATTTGCACCAGCAATGGATTTAGACATGTGGAAACATCCATCTACAAAAAAGAATTTGAAAACGCTTGAAAGTTTTGGAAATAAACTTATTCCCGTGGAAAATGGTGAGTTAGCCAGTGGATTGGTTGGAGATGGAAGAATGGCAGAACCAGAAACAATTTTGAATTTACTAATTGACAATTTTGAAAACAAAGGCAGATTTTCAAGCAGGAAGATATTAATTACCGCTGGTCCAACATACGAGGCCATTGATCCTGTTCGTTTTATAGGAAATCGTTCTAGTGGAAAAATGGGGATTGCAATAGCTAAAGCCTTTGCAAATCAAGGAGGAGAAGTTAAATTAATTCTTGGGCCTTCTAGTTTAACAATTGAAGATCCTAAAATAGAAGTCATAAAAGTAAATTCAGCAGAAGAAATGTATTTAAAGGCTCATCAATATTTTGAGGAAAGTGATATTGCTGTATTAGCAGCAGCAGTAGCAGACTACAAACCTATAAATATTGCAAATCAAAAGATTAAGAAGAAGTCTGGAAATTTGATTATTGAATTGGAGCGCACTAAAGACATAGCATCTTCTTTAGGAAAAATAAAAAAACAGAATCAGTTCATTGTAGGATTTGCTTTAGAAACTCAAAATGAAATGGTAAATGCAAAAGCCAAATTAGAGCGAAAAAAGTTCGATTTAATTGTGCTAAATTCATTGAATGATAAAGGAGCAGGATTTAAACATGATACAAATAAGGTGACAATTTTTAATAAACATAATCATGCAAAGCATTTTGAACTTAAACCAAAAAGTGAAGTTGCACTTGATATTCTAGACGCTGTTGCAGAACAAATAAATAATTGATGAAAAATATTATTCATATTTTTTTTATTCTTTTAATTTCCAATGCTCTTTTTGGACAAGAGTTAGATTTTAAAATCACTATTAATACGCCTAAGTTACAAACTGTAGATCCAAGAGTTTTTGATGACCTAAAAGGCAATCTTGAAAATTTTTTAAACAACCAAAAATGGACAGATCATCAGTATGGTTTGGAGGAAAGAATACAATGTAACATACAACTTACCATTAAAGAAGAATTATCAGCAACAAGGTTTAAAGCAGATTTAAATATCCAATCAGCAAGACCAATTTACGGAGCTACAGACGAAACTGCCTTACTTACTCATAATGATAAAGATGTTGAATTTACCTATGAACAATTTCAACCATTAGAATACAGTAATAATGTTTTTAATGATAATTTATCCTCAATATTATCCTTTTATGTTTATATAATTTTGGGCTTAGATTATGATTCTTTTTCACCTTTTGGAGGAGAGGATTATTTTCAAAAAGCACTTGATATTTTGACTACAGTACCTCCAAATGTAACAGATAATACTAGAGGTTGGAGACCTGATAAAGGAATAAGAAATCGGTATTGGATCATTGAAAATATATTAGCACCTAGAGTAAAACCTATGCGCCAAGCATTTTATGATTATCATAGAATAGGATTAGATGAAATGCATAAAGATCCAGAAAAGGCAAGAGGACAAATAATGAAATCTTTGGAAACTTTAGAAAGGGTAGGAAAACAGTATCCGAACTCTCAGATTATGCAAATGTTTTTCAATGCTAAGAGATCGGAATTGGTTGAAATCTTTAAAGGAGGAACTAGAGGAGAAAAAACTAGAGCCATTCAAATAATGAGTAAACTAGATGCAGCTAATGCAATTGAATATAGAAAAATCACAAAGGGCTAAGTGTTCTTGCTTTTTTAAAAAAGCATTATTGCTTTTATTGGGAATCGTTTTAACTCCGGTACTCATCTATGCTCAAGGTGAAGAAA
Source organism: uncultured Saprospiraceae bacterium (assembly GCA_937941095.1). Classification (GTDB taxonomy): domain Bacteria; phylum Bacteroidota; class Bacteroidia; order Chitinophagales; family Saprospiraceae; genus JALZVN01. The sequence continues at coordinate 8,858 of CALDYJ010000165.1, forward strand.
ATAAAGTCATCAATTGGGGAGAAGAGTATAAAATGCCAGTCAAATCATATTTTTCAGGTTTAATAGGTGCCAATGAAAAATACTGCTTCACACTGAGAAGAAAATCTAGTTTAGCTTCAGCCAATAATCAAATCATTGTAGAAAAATTTGACGTTAATTCCTGCAAATTAATAGATGCAAATGCTATAAACTTAAAGTTTAATAAAAAGCCTAGAGTATTCGAAAAGGTGCTTTACATCCAAAGCAAGATGTACCTTATTACTTCTTATCATAACAAAGCAAAAAAGAAAAATTATCTTTTTGCTCAAGAAATAAAAGACAACTTGCAATTATCAGAAAAACTGACGAAGATAGGTGAGATAGATGTTGATAATTTGGATAGAGAAGGAAGTTTTGATATTAAAATGTCAAGAGATAGCTCTAAGGTTTTAGTGTATTATGATTTGCCACATAAATCGGGAGGGAATGAAAAATTAGCATTAAATGTTTTTGATAGTAGTTTTAATGAACTTTGGAATAAAAAAATTGAATTACCTTATAGTGACAAGCAGTTTATTGTAGAAAAATATAAAGTTGATAATTTTGGAAATGTTTATATGCTTTGTGTCAGATTTTTCGATGGCACTAAATACAGAAGAAAAGGTAAACCAAATTATGAATATTTACTGCTAAGTTATTATGAAAATGGAGACCAAAATTCTTCCTATAGCTTTGGAGATAAGCATAAGTTTTTAACAGATCTAACTTTTGAACCACTCACAAAAGGGACAATTGTATGTGCAGGCTTTTATTCTGAGAAAAATTCATTCTCTATAAAAGGTATTTTCTTTTTCAGAGTAAATATTCTCCAAGATGAAATTCTTGCTAAAAATTTCAAGGAATTTGATTTCGATTTTTTAACTTACCATTATACTGATAACCAAAAAGAACGAGCTGAAAAGGCTTCAATTAAGAATGATAAAGCCAAGGAACCAGAATTATATCGTTATGATTTAGGGGATTTGATTTTAAGATCTGATCAAGGAGTTGTAATGATAGCTGAACAATATTTTGTAAGAGAATATTCAAATTTTGGAAATAACGGATGGAATACATTTAATAACAATCCATACTTAAATAATAACCGGAATATAAGTTATGTCTATAACTATAATGACATAATTGTGATCAATATTAACCCAGAAGGTGAAATTATTTGGACCTCTTCTATACCAAAACGACAAGTAACTACAAACGATGGAGGGTATTATTCATCATATGCAAAAGCAGCTGTAAGAGATAAGATTTATCTAATCTTTAATGATAATCATCGAAATTTTGATGAACGAACTGAAAGACAACACAATTTTGATGGTAGAAATTCCGTAATCGCTTTGACTACAGTATCAAAAAAAGGAGAATCTTTAACAGAGTCGGTTTTTTTTAATGAGGAGGCTAATGTAATGACGAGGCCAAAAGTTTGCAAGCAAGTAGGAAAGTCGAAAATGATTATTTATGGAGAATCAAATAAGCATTTTAGGTTCGGACTCTTAGATTTTAAATAATTTATACATTTATTATTAATAAATATATTTTATGATAATGCAAAGATTACCATATTTTAGGTAATTTTGACGGAAATCTTGACTTTTAATGTCAGAAGGTGCATTTTATAAAATTAAGAAAACGGAAATAGGTGCAAAAAATAGCCATTTTCGCTTCAGGGACTGGGACAAACGCAAGTAAAATTATAGAGCATTTTGCTAGTAATGAAGAAGTAGAAATTGCTTTAATCCTTTCCAATAGACCCAAAGCCTACGTGCTGAAAGTAGCGGAAAATAATAATATCCCCGCAAAAGTCATTAATCGTTCAGAGTTTTATGATTCAAATGACATAGTCGAAGAATTAGAGAATAGTGAAATAGACTTTATTGTTCTTGCTGGTTTTCTATGGTTAATACCTTCAAGTTTAATAAATTCTTATCCGAATAAAATCATCAATATTCACCCTGCATTACTCCCTAAATATGGTGGCAAAGGAATGTATGGAAGATTTGTGCACGAAGCCGTTTTTAATGCAAAAGAAACAGAAAGTGGAATCACAATACATTTTGTAAATGAAGAGTATGATGAAGGAAAAATTGTTTTTCAAGCACATTGTTTAATAGACCCAAGTGATGGTCCAAAAGAAATAGGAAAGAAAATTCAAGAATTAGAGCACAAATACTATCCCATAATCGTAGAAAAACTATTGAGACGGATATCTATCAATTAAATGAACCAAAATGAACAGATTACTAACATCCTTAATTTTTTTATGCCTTCTGTCTTTTAACTCAAAAGCCCAGGATAACAATGAAGAAATGTCTTGGAGAAAGCATAGGATTTTAGCCACGGAACTTTTAGAGAAAAGAAATTATGCTGAAGCTGCAGAACATTATGAGAAAGCATATAAACTTAAGCCTCAAAGACTGGATCTTTTAAATTCAGCTGCTGAAAATTACTTATTAGTAAGAGATTTCAAAAATGCCGCAAGGGCATTCAGTCAATTGAAAAATATGAAAGATGTTTTTCCTATGGCCGGATTGAATTATGCGCTGAGCTTAAAACAAGATGAAAAGTATAATGATGCCATTAGAGAGTTTAATTACTTTATTAGTAGTTATGAAGGAGTAGATAAACCATTCATTGAAGATAGGGTACATACTGAAGTAAAGGGTTGTGAATTTGCTGTCAAACAAATGGAGGCAATTGATAATTCACCTTTTTATATTGAACATCTTCCAGAAAAAGTGAACACGCTGAAACCAGAATTTGCACCAATAGCTTATTCTAAGGAGCTATTATATTTTTCTTCCATGGTTAGAGGAAAAGCAAAAATTTATAGATCTCAAAAAAACGGATCTGAATGGAGTAAAGGGAGAATACCTAGAGGGTTTACAAGTTTTCAAAATGAACACTTTTGTAATGGAAGTTTTACACCTGATGGAGACAGATTTTATTTCACAATTTGTGAATCTTCTCAAGCTTGGGGTGCTTTATCAGCAAGATGTGACATATATGTTACTATGAAAAAAGGTGCTTCATGGAAAGAACCAGTAAAGCTTCCTGAGTACATTAACCTTCCAAACAAAACAAATACTCAGCCATTTGTAACTCATAAAAATGGGAAAGAAGTGCTTTATTTTTCAACGAACCGATCTTCTGGTCAAGGAGGAATGGATATTTGGTATGCTGAAAAAGAAATTAATAATGAATCAACTGATTTTACTTTTCCAGTAAATTTAGGACCAAACGTTAATACCAAAGGAGACGAAATTACTCCTTTCTATAATACAGAAACTGAAGCCTTATATTTTAGTTCAAATGGTCACATTACTATGGGAGGATTTGATATCCTTAAGACTATTGGAAATAAGGCTACTTGGACAAACGCTGAAAATCTAGGGGCACCATTTAATTCTTCTGCTGATGATAATTATTTCGTTTCAATAGGAGATGCTTCTACTGGATTTTTTGTTTCCAATAGAAAATATGGGTCTGAAAAGATGATTACCACACAAGAGGATATCTTTTCTTTCGGAACACGAGGACAAGAATTTATAGTTAGTGGAATAGTAAGAGATGAATTAGCTAAACCACTCGAAGAAGTTTTTATTTATCTATACGAATTTGTTGATGAACAAGAAAGAAGATTACTTTCTTCACAAACAATAGATCATACAGGCGCTTACAAATTTCGATTATTACCAAATAAAAGATATCAACTAGCCCTGCAAAAAGAAAATTTTATCCCTTCTACCGAATATTTTAATACCATGGATGCTAATCAAATGCTTCTAAACAGAGACATTGGTATGACTAGAATTAATGTTGAGACCATAACTGCATCTTCCCAGCCTATTGTTACAAAAATAGAAAAGCCAATAAAAGAAAAAATAAAAATTGTTGAGCCTGCAGAAATAGTTCAAGAAGCATCTAAAGAAATAGAGGTAGATGAACCTGGTTTGAAACCTAAAACAGAAGTTAAAGAAACGGTTGAGACATTATTAGTTCAAGAACAACCAAAAGAAGTTAACAAAGAAACCAGCGTTAAAAAACCAATGGGAGAAGCAGTTGTTTCTCAAGAAGAAATTGATAAGGCAGAAGTAAAAGAAATCGTGGACAAACAAGATGTAGTTAAAATTGAAATAAGCAATAATGAATTGAATACTACTATAGGAAGTATCAAAAAAGAAGAAACCTCTATTGCTAAAGATAATAGTACAATTTCTTCTCCAATTAAAAATGAAAAGATAATTGAAGACGGGAAAGAAGTTATCACTTTTGTTTTGAGTGGTGACGAGATAAAATCTGTTAAAATAGTTGATGGAAATAAAAGAGTAAGGTATGATTCGGATGCTAAACCTTCATTGCAAACCAATAGAACAAAAACGTCAATTTCAACTGTTGGTCAAACTAATGTAATTACTTCAACTACTAATAGCTCTTCAAATGAAAATTATCGGAGTGATTTTATAGGAAAAGGAGCTGCTGCCGTCCCTAGTGGAACAGGTTTGTATAAGTACGATGATGTTAATGGGCGTTTTGTAAAAGAAGGAAATAATGCGAGGATTAATGCCACTGATACTAGAACTGTATTAAATACTAATCCTTCAGTCAATGGTTCTTCTAATAGTAGAACAGTTTATACGACAATAAGCGAAGCTCCAATAAAGAGTGGTACTTATTATAAGATTCAAATGATTGCTGTAGAATTTTATAACGAAGATCATAAGCGATATAATGAAATTAAGAAACTTGGAAAAAGAGTTGATTCAGAATTTATAATAGAAAAAGGATGGACACGAGTAATGCTAGCTGACTTTGTTAGTATTTCATCTGCTAGGAAAATGTTAGAAAAAGTTAAGACAAAAGGATTTAAAAAATCTTACTTGGTTAAGTATACTAATGGCCAAAGAGTTGGTCGTGTAAAATAAAATTTAAATTAAAAGGTTACCAAACCTTTGATTAAATCCATCTATTCCTTGCAATCCACCAGTGTGGATTGCAAGGATTTTTGATTTAGGCTTGAAATATCCGGTTTTTATAAGCATATATATGCCAAATAGCATTTTACCTGTGTAAATTGGGTCTAATTGGATACCACTATCTTTCTTGAATTTATTAATAAAAGAAATTAATTGATCATTGAATTTAGCATATCCTCCAAAATGGTATGCATCAATTATTTCAAAATTTGTGAAATTAATCTTTTGTTCAACTCTCATAGTTTCAATCATTTTCTGGACGAATGCACCTTTTAAAGATGGAAAACCCAATAACTTAGAATTTCCATTTAATCCTTTAAGCATTCCACAAAAAGTACCTCCTGTTCCGATTGGAACACAGAAGAAATCATATTTATCTGGAAGGTCAATTACAATTTCTTCACAACCTTTTACACCTAAGGAATTGCTTCCTCCTTCAGGTATGATGTATGTACCTTCTATGTTTAGTAAGTTTCCTAGCAAGGAGTTATTTTCTCTAATTAAATTATAGTTTTCTCTATTTACATAAATTAATTTCATTCCACTGTTTACAGCATAGGTCAAACTTGGATTTAAGTTGATTTTTTTCTCTCCTCTGATTATTCCAATGGTTTTAAAGTTATAAGCTTTTCCAGCATGCGCAAGGGCAACTATATGGTTTGAAAAGGCCCCTCCAAAGGTGAGCAATTGCTCATAGCCTAAATTTTTGGCGTGAATGAGGTTGTATTTCAATTTTCTCCACTTATTGCCAGAAATTTTTTCATGAATTTTATCTTCCCGTTTAATAAACAGTTCCATACCACTTTCTTTCAAAAACCTACCATTCACTCTATCGATCGACACATTTAAAGTACCTAACATATTGATATACAATGTATTTTATATTAAAAAAACTTGATATATAAATATAATGCCGTTATATTTGACATGTTAATAAGAAACGAATTACACTTACACTAATTGAAACGCTATCACCATGATAAATAAGGATAAAAAGACTCCTATTTTAAAAATAAAAAGTATTGTAACACTTTTAAATAAAGAGCAAAAAACGAAACTCTCATCCAAAGGTGGAGGTTACACCTGGGTAGGATAAAGAATTAATCCCAAAAATTCGCAAAATGGCGATACATTAAATGTATCGCTTTTTTTTTGTATAAATTTGAAGTATGTTAGAATTAATAAAAGGTGCTTGGCATTGGTCTATTTCTGGATTACTTATAAGTTTAGTGATGTTACTTTTAATTAAATCAGGTAAGCGATTTGGAGTATCAAGTTCTTTCAAAACCATTTGCGCTATAGGAGGAGCGGGTAAAAAGATAGATTATTTTGATTATAATTGGAGATCTCATTATTGGCTGCTAATCTTCATTTTAGGAAGCATCATTGGTGGTACGATAGGATCTACCTTATTAGCTAATAGTAATCCAGTTAAGATTTCTCCCCAAACGGTTACTTCCTTAAAGTCTTTAGGTATTAATGCACCAATGAATATTGAAGAAGGAAGAGGATTTCTTCCAGAAGAGATTTTTAGTTTTTCGAATTTGTTTTCCATGAATGGTTTTATAATAATTATCCTTGGAGGTTTTTTGATAGGCTTTGGAACAAGATGGGCAGGAGGTTGTACTTCAGGACATGCCATTAGTGGATTATCTAATTTGCAATTACCATCATTAGTTGCAGTAGTAGGTTTTTTTATTGGGGGATTATTAAGTACTCATTTAATTCTTCCACTACTTTTTTAATATGAAGTATATAAATTTTTTAGGTATCGGAATTTTGTTTGGTTTAGTAATGACAAAATCCGAAGCAATCTCTTGGTTTAGAATTCAAGAAATGTTCATGTTCCATAGTTTTCATATGTATGGAATAATTGGAATGGCTGTAGTATCAGGAGCAGGCATTCATTTATTATTAAAAAGATCGAGATCAAAAAATTTTGAAGGAGATGCGATTGTTTTTCAAGAAAAGCCTAAAACTTATAAAGCAAGTTTGTTAGGTGGCACAATATTCGGACTTGGCTGGGCATTGACTGGCGCATGTCCAGGTCCACTTTATGTTCTATTTGGGCATGGATATTTAATTGTTGGTCTTACCATAGTTTCAGCAATTTTAGGTGCATTATGTTATGGATATTTTAGGTCTAAACTTCCCCATTAATACTTATATTTGCTGCTCAAATTAAAAAGGATGAAAAAAATAATCATTATCGTATCATTTGTATTGTTACCAATATTCATTTTTGCTCAAGCTTTTGTAGATGTAGGATTAAAAGTAGGTGGTGGGACATCATGGTTGTTGAATACAAATATATTTGATGATAACTCTTATTCTCACAGATTCTCTGGAGCTTTTAATGGAGGGATAAAGACGAGTATCAATTTTAGGGATAAAAATGCAATCACACTGGAGGCATTATTTTCTAGCCAAAAGCAAAATTTCGATTATCGATGGACAGAAGATAGTGGGACTAAATTTGATGATGTTAGTGAAATAAGTTGGAATAATTTGGATTTATATTTATTGTATAGATTCTATGCTAATTCTGCATTCACAGAAATAGGAATCATGAATTCTTTGGTCCAGAAAATTGAAATGACTGACCCGGGCTTAGCTTTTGAAGCTGAGGATGTATCTGCATATTTTCAAGATTCGTATTTGTCTGCAGTTTTTGGAGGAGGAGCTTTAGTAGCTGGAGAGGATTCTTGGACATTAATGGCTGGAATGAGATTTCATTATGCATTTAAAGATTTTGTTTCTGATGAAGGAAATGATCTAAATGCTCTATCTAATAGAGACATTGATTTTACATTTCCTAACCCATTTCGACAAGATTTTTCTGGTCAGGAGTTTAATCCATATGCAGAAGATTCTAAAACCAATCCTTTATTTGTAGAAATTATTTTTGAATTAAATTTCGGTTTAGGCGCATTTGCAAAACAGACTTGCGGTGGCCGTACCAAGTGGATTGGAGGAGGCCGATATTAATCCTCCATTTTATTCATTGATCTTAAGATAGCCTTTACCTCTGCTATTTTTCTTCTAGCAACAGGAATCTTAATGTTATTATAAGTTAGTAAGTAACTTTTACTACCTTGAATAAACTCCTTCACCATTTTGAAATTTGCAATATGAGATTGATGAACTCTATGAAAATCTGGATGTTTTAATAAAAATTCAAAATTTTTAAGTCCTTTTGAGGTTAAGAATCTTTCTCTGTTAGTGAATAAAAATTGTGAATACGAACCGTCGCCTTCGACAGAAATTATGTCATTTGAATTTACAATTAATTTAGCCTGACTACTAGAGAGAGAAAATTGGATACCGTAAGCATCTTTTTGTTCTTGCAACATTTTTTCAATAAGTTTTCCATCAGCTATCTTTTTTTCAACTTTGGCAATTGCTTCTTTTAAATATTTTGCATTGAGTGGCTTGACGAGATAATCAATGGCTTCGTATCTAAATGCATTACTTGCATGTTCTGGATATGCTGTTATGAATATGATATGACTTTTGGTATATCCAACTTCTGTTAATAAATCAAAACCGGTTTTTTCTCCAAGTTCAATGTCCAGGAAAATAATATCTGCAGTACTGTTTTTAATTAACTTAAGAGCTTCTTCATAAGAATCTACTTCTTTCTCAATAGTTACATGGCTGCAATTTTCCTCAAGTATACTTTTTAATTTATTTCTTGATTCTTTTTCATCGTCGATAAGGTGTGCAGAGAGCATAGCTTTCAATTTTAGTTTATTTAATATTCCAAATATAAAGAAGAATTATATTAAAGAAACTACCGAATTTAAACTTAATCCTACCGAATCTGAAAAAGAGATTAAAAATTGGGAATATTGAATGATATTGAGGTAACAAAAATATGGCTCTCGAGAATATGGAGCGTGAAAACTAAGGAGAGGATCAATTTTTAATTGATCTTCTCTTTTAATTCAAAGTAAATTGTCACTTTGGTTCCTTTAATATTTCCATTTGAATCTTTAATTTCAATTATCTTAATCTTATCAGTTTGTTTATATTCAGTTAAAAGTTCTAATCTTTTTGTTGTAATTTGAATTCCAACAGAGTTCCCATCAGCCTTGTTTTTAGTAGTCTGATAAAACCCGGGACCATTATCTATTACCTCTACAATTAATTTGTCAAGGACGATATTGAAATTTATTTTTATTAAACCATCTTTAGGATTATGGCTGACTCCATGTATAATAGCGTTTTCGATAAAAGGCTGAATGATCATGTTCGGAATAAAGATATTATTTCTACCTACTTCAGAAGCACCATTTATCTCATACTTGAATTGATCTTTGAATCTTAATTGTTCTAAAGACAAATAGTTATTGATATACTTTATTTCCTCTCCTATATGATTTTCTGTATTTAAAGATCCATCCAAAGATTGTCTAACAAGTTCAGCAAAGTTAGTCATGTACGCAATTGCTTGGCTGTTGTAATTGTTTGCAATTAAACGTTCGATTGCATTTAAACAATTATACATAAAATGGGGATTTATTTGAGCTTTTAAAGCAGATTTTTCTAGTTCCTTTATTTGATTAGCAATGTTTGCTTTTTTTCGAATATTCTTAGCTTGCAACCATAATACCAAAATGATAGCAATAATTGAAAGTAATAGATATATGAACCAAGCTAACCAAGTATTATACCATGGATAATTTACAAAAAATGGCACTTCTGTAATATTACTCCAATACCCATCTTGATTTTCGGATTGAATAATAAACTTATAGTTTCCAGAAGACAAATTAGTAAAAAGGGCGCTTGTGTTTTTAGTGTATGACCAATCAGAATTAGTGTTAAGTTTATAGCGATAAGTTATGTTACCAAGTTGCTTATAGTTCAGAGTGACGTATTTAATTTCTAATTCATTTTTAGTAGCAGGAAGTTTGAGATCAAAATACTTTTTTTTGATGGCCCTATTAATGCTAACATCAGTAATAACAGGTTTATATGATAGGCTATCGATTGGAGGTGGAGTAAATTTAACCAATCCCTTACCTGTTGCTAAATAAGGAATGCTGTTGTACGTATCAATTTGATAGATTTCATTCGAAGGCAATCCGTTAGCAATTGTATAAGTTCTAACCTGTGGGTTACTATTAATAATTATTCTACTTAAACCGTTTAAGGTGCCAACCCAAATGGTATCACCATTTGTTGTGTGGATATCTTCAATCATGTTAGAAGCTAAACCATTATCTGTATTAAAAATAAATTGGACACTATCTTTATAAAGAATTACGCCGTTTCCTTTGGTGGCAAGAATTAATGTAGAGTCTTGAGTTTCCTCCATGTCTTCAATTCTTATGTTTAATAATGTGTTATGGATATATTTGGATAAGGTATCATTTTTTAAACAGTACACACCTGAAGATAATCCGACGAGTAGATTTTTATTCCTCGTTTCAATTATGGAATAGCATCTAAAATCTTTTGGGGATTTTATATTAATCTTCTTAAGATTGAAATTGCTTTTATTTAATCTGAAAATTTTGTTTTTGGTACTTATATAAAGAAAATCACGTTCTATCGATTGTATAATTTTTTTGCCTATGAACATCCCATCATTAAAATTTCTAAATTTAGTTATAACTAAATCTTTAATAAAAGCATTTGGGGTCCATAAGATATCAGATGATTTATCGTATAAAATGTTGAGATCTTCATTTCGTGGATCAGATTTTAATTCAACAATATTTTTCCCATTTATGTTTTGAATGTTTTTATCACCATCTAAAATGAATATTTCTTTCTCATTTTTAATTGTAATAGATTTGACAATTCTATTAAAAAGAATAATGTCTGGGTTATTAGAAGTTATAGAAAAATCGGGAATTAAGAACAAACCATAGTTTTTAGTACAAATCCAAATGTTTTTAGATCTATCAATGAAAATTCCATTCAATGAAGTGTTATGGAAATAGTTACTTTTTTCTTTCAGTTCGTTTTCTTTTATTTCATAAACATACAATCCATTTCTATTTGTGTAAGCAACTAAAATATAATTTTCTTCTAATTTTATTATCTCTGAAATTGGAGTGGATTTATATTCTTGGATATTATGTAAAGAATCATTTGTGAAATGATATATTTGCTCATGGCCAATCAATATAATCTTATCTTTTAATTTTACGACAGGTTTCGTTGAACTCGAGAATGAATTAAAGGTTTCAATTTCGTTTTTATATGGATTAATTTTAATATACGATGGAATTTTTGATTTGTCTATTTTGATTTGATCATCTTTTTCAGTGACTCTACTTTTCGTCCTGTTAAAATATATAAAATCTTTCCCATAAATAATATTTGATTGAATCCCATTTGTTCCAATTCTTTGCCGATCTCCTTTGTTATCAATTATTAGAGAACCAAAATCACGTAAATTAAAATATGCGGATAAATTTTCATCGACGTGTTCGAGATGAGTATGAGTATAATAATCTTTATATTCTAAAACTAAATGATTATATTTATAAGGATAAATACTGTCATTCTCCATGATAAATGCCTCACCAGTCATTGACCCAAACCATATCCTCCCCAACTTGTCTTCATGGATGTTAAATATCACATTTTGCATTAAACCGTCTTTTGGGCCAAAATTTTTGAATTTATAACCATCAAATTTTGATACTCCATTATCAGTTCCTATCCACATAAAACCTTGACTATCTTCAAAAGCACAATAGACCTCAGGGCTTGGGAGTCCTTCATCAGTTCCGTAGGTGATGTAATGAATGTTGTTTTCATGCTGTGCTAAAACAGAATGATGAAAAATAAAAATAAACGTAAATATGAATAGTTTCATAAAAAACATGGTTTAAGCTACTTTATTAGATTTACAACTCCAAAACCTAAAGGAGAAAATGAAAGAACTTCTTTTTATCAAGATTGTTTAACTTGCAGCATGGCAGAAAAATCCATAGAAAAATCAGCTGATAAAGAAAAATTTAGTAAAGAAAAAGCATTAGATTCTTTAGTAATATTTAGATACATCAAACCCTATAAATGGAAATTCATACTAGGGATGGTATTGCTTTTTATCTCATCTATGGTTTTTATGATCTTTCCATACTTATCAGGAGAAATGATTGACATTGCACAAGGAGATTCAGAGCTACCCTATGATTTAAAACAAATAGGTTGGATATTATTGCTCGTACTAAGTATCCAAGGATTGGTTTCTTACTCCAGAGTAATGTTGTTTGCACATGTCAGTGAAAAAGGTATAAGAGACTTGAGAAAAGCACTTTACAATAAGCTTATTGTTTTGCCACTGGTATTTTTTGAAGAAAATAGAGTAGGGGATTTGATTAGTCGGTTGACAGCAGATGTTGAAAAATTAGAAAGGGTCTTCTCAATAACCTTAGCAGAATTTTTCAGACAAATTATTATCCTAATCGTTGGAATAATTTTTATCGCGATCACCACTCCAAAATTATCTCTAATAATGCTTTTAAGTTTTCCAATCATTGTTATTGGAGGTTTTTTCTTTGGACGCTACATTAGAAACCTTTCCCGACAAAAACAAAAGCAATTAGCAGAAACAAATATTATTGTAAGTGAAACTACCCAATCGATTCAAACCGTTAAAGCATTTACCAACGAAAAATTTGAATCAGATAGATATGGAGCAGCACAAAATAAGTTAGTTCAAATTGCGCTAAAATTTGCTCAAGGAAGAGCATCGTTTTCTGTTTTCATAGTTACCATTTTGTTTGGAGCTTTATTTTTCATTATTTGGCAAGGTGCCATCATGTTACAAAATGGAACCATCACTGCTGGAGAATTAGTGTCTTTTGTTGCCTATACTGCAACAATAGGAGCAGCTATTGCAGGTTTAGGAAATTTTGTTACTGAGTTGTTAGGTGCAATTGGAGCGACAGAAAGATTGATGGAAATTCTTGACATGGAAAGTGAAGTTGATATGGTAAAAACGGAAGATTCCGCAATTAAGATATATGGCAATATAAAATATGAAAGCGTTACTTTTTCTTATCCTACTCGACCTGATATAAAAGTACTTAAAAATTTAAATCTTGATATTTCAGCAGGAAAAAAAGTGGCTTTAGTTGGTTCTTCAGGAGCAGGAAAATCAACCATCATTCAACTCTTGCAAAGATTTTATGAAATTGAAAGTGGTACTATAAAAGTTGATGGTAAAGACATATTTGAATATGGTGTGACTTCGTTTAGAAAAAACTTAGGGATTGTACCACAAGAAGTTTTACTCTTTGGTGGTTCCATAAAAGAAAATTTACTTTATGGAAAACCAGATGCTACTGATGAAGAAATAATTCATGCCGCTAAAGTTTCAAACAGTTGGGAGTTTATTTCTAAATTTCCAGAAGGGCTTGAAACATTAGTTGGTGAAAGAGGTGTAAAGCTTTCAGGAGGGCAAAAGCAAAGAGTCGCAATAGCACGAGCAGTATTAAGAAACCCAACGATCTTGCTATTGGATGAAGCTACTTCTTCACTAGATGCAGAGTCAGAATCTCTCATCCAAGATGCATTGAATAAATTAATGGAAGGAAGAACCTCAATTATAATCGCACACAGATTGTCGACCATTCGTGATGTAGATTGTATCTATGTCATTGATGATGGACAAATAGTTGAAAAGGGCACTCATGAAGAACTTACGGCAATTCACGATGGTGCCTATAATACTTTAGCGAAACTTCAGTTTGAATCGAATTAAATAGCGACCTTTAGCATAAACGAATAATCTATGTTTAGACCTGGAATGAATATGCAGGATTTTCTGAAAGATGGTAGAGAAAGGGTGAAACCTGAAAAGAATGAATGGCCATTTGTAATCGGAGGAATTTTGGTGTTCTTCATTACCTTATTTCTTTACGTTTTGAAGTTCAATATTTTTAGTCAAACAATACAAGGTGGTAAGCTCATCAAAATCTCTTTATTATTGGGAGCGATGTTCGGTTTATTTTTAGCGTATGTATTTAGTAGAAATGATGTTGGTATGGAAAAATTTAGAGTTTATGCTGCAATACTTTTTATGAGCCTTTTAGCATTTCCATTATATGCACACTTGATTAATTATGGCTCTTCTTCAAATAATATTTTGCAGAAAGAAATTGTCATCTCGGAAAATGATTCGTTCATACACACTCAATTAGATGTACCAGAATCCAAAGTTAAGCCAGATGGATATTATTTACATTTTGAACTTGAAGGCAAGCCAATGTATTTAAGAACAGATGACCCCATCTTAAGTGAGCAAGGACCAGGAACTAGAACAACTCTCCCAATAAGAAATGGGAATTTAGGATTTTCAGTTATTGAAACAAAAATATTGATCAATGAAAGTAAGCATTGAGGAAGATCTTTCTAAACATCATACCTTTGGTATTAGTACAAAAGCAAAAAAATTCTTAGAAGCCAAAACAGAACAAGAATTATTATTTGCATTGAGTGATCCCATTAAAAAAAAGATAGTAATTGGTGGTGGTAGTAATATTGTATTTATTCAGGATTATGATGGGTTGGTAATTAAAAATGCTTTGCAAGGCAAATCTATTGTTAGAAGTTTTAAACATACGAAATATGTAACTGCGAAAGGAGGTGAGAATTGGCATCAATTTGTTTTATGGTGCATCAAAAAAAAACTAGGTGGGATTGAAAATCTTGCATTAATTCCTGGTACAGTTGGAGCTGCTCCTATTCAAAACATTGGGGCATATGGCGTCGAATTAAAAGATGTTTTTGTAAAACTGAAAGCTTTAGAAATTAAAACTGGTAAAATCAAAACCTTTTGGAAAAAGGATTGTGACTTTGCTTATAGAAATAGTTTCTTTAAAAAAGAAGGGAAAGGGCAATTCGTGATTACGGAAGTTACTTTTAAATTGAATAAGAAACCACACATTCTTAATACATCGTATGGTAGTATTTTAATGCAATTACAAAAAGAGGAAATACAAAAACCAACTATTGAAGATGTCTCAAAAGCAGTTATTGCGATCCGATCCAAAAAACTCCCTGATCCAGAAAAAATTGGGAATTGCGGTAGTTTTTTTAAAAATCCAATCATCAGCAAAAGAGCATTTAAGGAACTCTTTAAATCTTATCCAAATGTCCCACATTACCCAGCAAGAGAAAGTAAAATTAAACTAGCTGCAGCTTGGTTAATCGATCAATGCGGTTGGAAGGGAAAAAAAATTGGAAATGTGGGTTGTTATAAGCACCAAGCACTGGTAATCATCAATCATGGCCAAGCAACTGGAATAGAATTGCAAAAGTTAGTCAAAAACATCAAATCTTCAGTACACTCTAAATTCAATATTAATTTAGAAGAAGAAGTGAATATTGTATAACCAAGAATACGGCATAATTCAACTTATGCCCGCTCCTTATTTAGATTTAATCTAAATAAATTTCACAACCCAATAAGGATAGGCTACGTAAACAATTAATATAAAAGCTTTATATCTTTGCCACGTTTTTCTAAACCATCTTAAAAACATTAATCTTGAACAACAAAATAGCCAAATTCGGTGCTGTTTTTACCTTCTTAATAGTTAGTTCAAACTTATTTGCCCAATCCTCTGGCTCAGGATCTTCTAATATTGTTTTTTATGCACTTTTATTAATAGCTGCTCTACTAATCTTAGGAGCAGTAGCTATGATCGGTGACAGTATGATTAACATAAAAGCAAAAGAACTAGGAATTAAAGACGCTTCTGAAAACTTATCAATTTTTCCTACAACACAGGAACTATTTGGTCAGAAAGCAGAAGGACCTGCAGCAAACAAGAAAGTTCATTTCTTAAAAAAAGGTTTTGATATAAAATTAGAAGGAGAAGCAGACTATTCAGTAGATGAAAATCACAAAGTCACCACTTTTGCTGTGCAGCCTAAAAACTTTATTGGCATGTCACCAATTCCAAAAGTAATAGTAGAAGAAGGCCAAGAAGTGAAAGCAGGAGATCATATTTTCTTTGATAAAAAGAATCCAGATGTCATTTATGCTGCTCCTGTTAGCGGCGAAGTTGTTGGAATAAAGAGAGGGGAAAAGAGATCAATTTCGGAAATTGTCATTTTAGCGGACAAAGAGATTAAGTATAGAAAAATGGAATCTTTTGACATAAGCAATAGCTCTAGAGAAGAGTTGGTGACTTACATGTTAGATTCTGGCGTATGGCCACATATTAGACAAAGACCTTATGATATTGTGGCTGATCACAAAGTAGTACCAAAATCTATTTTCATTTCTACTTTTGATACAGCACCTTTAGCCCCTGATTTAGATATTGTGATAGCTGGAAGAGAGGATGAATTTCAAATGGGTTTAGATATATTGAATAAATTAACAATAGGGAAGGTACATTTAGGTATAAATGCAAGGGATAATGATCCTTCACCTGCTTATACAGGGGCTGAAGGAGTTGAAATACATTATTTTCATGGGCCACACCCTGCAGGAAATGTTGGAGTTCAAATCCACCATGTAGATCCGATTAATTCTGGTGAAAAAGTATGGACTTTGGGTGTTCAAGATGTTTGCACCATTGGGGCTTTGTTCTTGGAAGGCATCTATGATGCTGAAAGAGTTGTTGTTTTAGCTGGGGCTGAATTAAGTAACCCGAGATATGTAACTACCTTTTTAGGAGCAAATTTAGGAGATCTTGTAAAAGATAGCATCGAAAATGATAATGTTAGGATAATCTCGGGAGATGTACTTAGTGGCAAGCAAAAAACAGTCGAAGGGTTTTTAAATTTCTTTGATGATCAATTAACGGTTATAGAAGAAGGTAATAAATATGAAGCTTTTGGGTGGCTTTTACCTTCAAGCCCTAGACCAAGTCTTTCTCCTACGTTTTTGTCAAATTTAATCGGGACAAGCTATACTGCAAATACAAATACACATGGCGAAAAAAGAGCTTTTGTTGTAACAGGTCAGTATGAGCAAGTTTTACCAATGGATATCTATCCTCAACATATTATGAAGTCCATTTTGATCAATGATTTTGAAAGAATGGAGGGATTAGGAATATTAGAGTTATCGGAAGAAGATGTTGCTTTGTGTGAATTTGCATGTACATCAAAACAACCATTACAAGAATTATTAAGAGAGGGATTGGATTTAATGAGAGATCAAGAATAATATAAATAGGAAACAATAAATGGGTTTACTAGATTATTTAAAAAAAATAGAACCAGATAAAAAGAAATCACCATTCTTACATACGCTGTTTGATGGCTTCTTTACATTTGCTTACGCTCCAAATTCTGTAACAAAAGGAGGTGTCCACATCAGAGATGGCATGGATTTAAAGAGAACAATGATACATGTAGTTATTGCTCTTCAACTTTGTTATTTGTTTGGTTCTTATAATATCGGTCACCAGCATTATTCTGCTTTGGGCATGTACCCTAGCTTTATGTCTGGTTTCCATTTGAAGTTGTTTTATGGATTGATTAAAATCATTCCAATTTTTATAGTTGCTAATGTAGTAGGCTTAGGAATAGAATTCGTTTATGCAGCTAAAAAGGGACATGCAATAGAAGAAGGCTTTTTGGTTTCGGGTGCATTGATACCATTAATAATGCCCCCTGATATTCCATTATGGATATTGGCAATGTCTATCTTTTTTGCTGTAATTATTGGAAAAGAGGCTTTTGGAGGAACAGGGATGAATATTTTGAACATTGCTTTGCTTTCCAGAGTCTTTATTTTCTTTGCGTATCCTACTTATATTTCTGGAGATGAGGTTTGGATATCAGGCATCGAAAAAAGTGATCTCGGTTACGTTGCTTCAGAAAATGGATGGGCCTTTGGAATATTTGATTGGATTTTTAATTCATTTGGGTGGGAGACCTTTGGAGCAGGAGGACAAGCAGTAGTTGATGGATATACTGGGGCCACGCCTTTAGGCTTGGCAGCAAAAGGAGGCTGGGAGGCAGTTTTAAATCATTATACACCATCTCAAATGTGGTGGGGAGCAATTCCTGGCTCTATTGGTGAAATGCCAAAATTATTCATAATTATAGGAGCATTAATATTGATTCTTACAAGAATTGCAAGTTGGAGGATTATGGTTTCGATGTGTATTGGAGCTGTTGTTTGTTCGCTAATGCTGAATGCTTGGGGAGCAACACCATTTATGGAAGTTCCTTGGTATTATCAGTTTTATATGGGGAGTTTCTTTTTTGCCATGGCATTTATGGCCACTGATCCAGTTACTGCAGCAAGTACTCAAACGGGTAAATGGTTTTATGGATTTTTAATCGGATTTGTCGGAATGATTATAAGAGTATTGAATCCAGCTTATCCTGAGGGATGGATGTTAGCAATTCTTTTCATGAATGTTTTTGCTCCCTTAATTGATCATTATGTTTTAGAAGCTAATGTTAGTAGGAGAGCAAAAAGGAGAAAATTAAGTTCACTAGATACTGTACAAAGTGAAGTAACTCAAACAGAAGTGGTTCACTAATAAAATAGAAATATGCATTCAACAGGTTATACTTTAAGGTTCATTATTATTCTTACAGCAGTAGTTGCATTATTGTTGACTGGATTGAGAGAGGTAACAAAAACTCAAGCGGAATTAAATGAAACAATCTTTAATAAAAAGGAAATTCTCAAGGCAATCGCAACTAGACTAGGTGATGATGTAGATGTTTCTGCAATGTCTGATGAAGAGGTTGAAAATAATTTCTCCAGAATAGAACAGTTAGCTGTAAACATAAAAGGGGAATCAATCGATGCTGCTAAGATTATGGAGTCTGGATACAAAGGAGGAAAGGCTATAGATATTGATATGGCTAAAGAAAAGAAGAAGAATGAAGAAGATAGGATATTCCCTTTATTTGTCTATGGAAAAGGAAAAGATAAAATCTATATTTTAAACGTAAGAGGAAATGGCCTTTGGGATGAAATATGGGGTAATGTAGCAGTAGAAAGTGATTTTAGCACAATTGTAGGTGTAAGTTTTGATCACAAAGGAGAAACACCAGGTTTAGGTGCAGAAATTAAAGACAATCCAGCTTTTCCAAAACAATTTACTGGCAAGAAAATTAGAAATGAAAATAGTGATTATGTTTCCGTTCTAGTCAAAAAAGGAGGAGCTGATAAGGGGAATGTACACGAAGTTGATGGAATATCTGGTGCAACTGTCACTGCAGATGGGGTTACTGAAATGTTAGGGAGATGTATTAAATATTATGAGAAATATTACGAGAAAAATATTAAATCTTAATCATAAAGATTAACAAATAAATTTTTGATATGGCTGATACAGCAATACAAGATGTAAAAAAGAAAGAATCTGGAATTTCATTCGGTAAAAAAGAGCGGAAATTAATTTCTGATCCTCTAAATGATAATAATCCAATTACAGTACAAGTTCTTGGAATTTGTTCTGCACTAGCTGTTACATCATTGATCTTACCGTCATTAGTGATGTCAATTGCGGTAGTTTTTGTTTGTATGTTTGCGAGTTTTTTTACTTCGCTGCTGAGAAAACAGATTCCAAATTCTGTGAGAATGATTGTGCAATTAGTGATAATAGCTGGGCTTGTAACGGTAGTTGAATTTGCATTAAAATATTTCAACTTTACTGTATATAAACAATTATCTGTTTACATAGGTCTAATCATT
Source organism: uncultured Saprospiraceae bacterium (assembly GCA_937941095.1). GTDB lineage: Bacteria > Bacteroidota > Bacteroidia > Chitinophagales > Saprospiraceae > JALZVN01. The sequence continues at coordinate 28,517 of CALDYJ010000165.1, forward strand.
ACAAATTGTATAGTAATGGGAAGATTAGAAGCTTTTGCAATGGCAAACAATCCTTGGAAATCTTTATTGGATGGCTTAGGAAATGGCTTAGGATATGGAGCAATTTTGTTGATTATAGCTTTTATCAGAGAGTTATTTGGTAAAGGAACTTTATTTGCTGGAACAGGGATAGAATGGAAAATAATTGGAGCATCACCAGATTATATGATAAACACTTTAGACAGCACATGGTTTGGATGGTACGCTAATAATAACCTCATGGTATTACCAGCTGCAGCTATGTTTATTATCGGTATTTTGATTTGGATACAACGTTCGTACAACGAAAAGCTTGTTGACATATCTTAATCAAATAAAAAGAATCAAAATATGATTATTTTAGAAAGTAGTAACTTATTAAATCTATTTATAAAGGCAGCCTTCATAGAAAATATGGTTTTAGCCTATTTTCTAGGGATGTGTTCTTTTCTAGCAGTTTCAAAAACAGTGAAAACAGCATTTGGGCTAGGATTAGCTGTAATCTTTGTTCTTGGTATTACCATGCCTATAAACTGGTTGATCAATAACTTTTTGTTAGAAGAGGCTGGTTTGTTTGGAACAGACTTGACCTTTCTAAGGTTTATGTTGTTCATTGCTGTGATCGCTTCCATGGTTCAATTGGTTGAAATGGTCATAGAAAAGATATCACCTTCTCTTTATAATTCATTAGGAATATTCCTCCCTTTGATAACAGTAAACTGTGCCATTTTAGGTGGTTCATTATTTATGGTATCAAGAGAATATAACTTTAGTGAATCTGTTGCTTTTGGTTTAGGAGGAGGTTTTGGATGGTTTTTAGCGATCATTGCTATTGCTGCAATTAGAGAAAAAATTAAGTACTCAGCAGTTCCGCCTGCATTAAGAGGCTTAGGAATGGCTTTCATTCTTACTGGTCTTATGGGAGTTGCTTTCATGAGTTTAATGGGTATTGATCCAGAAGCTTTGACAGGAGGAGCGAAATAGTAGTTTAGCATAATAAAAAATTAAGGAGCATGATATTTCTTTTAAACATGACAGTGATTTTATATGCCGTTTTGGTATTTGTAAGCATCATCGTTTTACTTTCAATGATGTTGATTTTCGCAAGAAAAAAATTAGTGCCTCAAGGAGCAGTAAAATTAGTCATCAATGGAGACACTGAGAATCCTATGGAAGTACAACCGGGCACTACTCTTTTGAGTGCATTATCAACAAAAAGTATTTTCTTACCATCTGCCTGTGGTGGTGGTGGAACATGTGCAATGTGTGAGTGTCATGTTGATTCAGGAGGAGGAGATGTGCTTCCCACTGAGATGAATCATATGACACGAAAGGAAGCAGCAGAAGGACTTAGGTTGGCATGTCAAGTGAAAGTAAGAGAAGACATGGTGATCAGAATTCCAGAAGAGATCTTCGGGATTAAAAAATGGGAATGTGAAGTTGTTTCTAATTATAATGTAGCTTCATTCATCAAGGAATTTGTGGTAAAATTACCTGAAGGTGAAACTTTGGATTTCGAATCAGGAGGATACATACAAATTGATGTTCCTACCATTACTTGTGATTTTCAAACAATGGACATAGCTCCACATCCTAGTGATTCTGCTGGTGCCGATAAATATAAGTCTGAATGGGATAAATTTAATCTTTGGCCTTTAAAGATGGTCAATGATGAGGAACAATTTAGAGCTTACTCGATGGCTAACCATCCTGCAGAAGGAAACATTGTAAAACTTAATATTAGAATTGCGACACCACCCTGGGATAGAAAAGCAAATAATTGGATGCAAGTAAATCCTGGTGTTTGTTCTTCTTATGTATTCTCTAGAAAACCTGGAGATAAGGTTACAATTTCTGGACCTTATGGAGAATTCTTTATTAAGCCAACTAAAAAAGAGATGGTTTATATTGGAGGGGGAGCTGGAATGGCACCTCTGAGGTCTCATCTATTTCATTTGTTCCACACACTTAAGACTACAGATAGAAAAGTATCTTTCTGGTATGGAGGTAGAACAAGAAGAGAATTGTTTTATATAGATGAATTTAGAGCGATAGAAAAGGAATTTCCGAACTTCAAATTTTATGTGGCACTTGATAATCCATTAGAAGAAGACAATTGGAAAGTTAAATCTGATATTGATGCAGAAGGAGATGGCTTTAAAGGATACATAATGAGTGTATGTCACAAAGAATATTTGGCTAATCATCCAGAACCAGAAGAAATTGAATATTATTTCTGTGGACCTCCAATGATGAATGCATCAGTGATAAAAACATTAGATGATTTGGGTGTGCCGGAAGAGAATATTGCTTTTGATGATTTCGGTGGATAAGAAAATTTATCACAATAAGCAAAAAAGGCTTGATCTTTTCTAGATCAAGCCTTTTTTGCTTATTGTGATGAGATGAAGATCTTTAAAAAAAGAGCCTTAATCTTGTAAAGATTAAGACTCTTAACGTTTAAAGTTTATAGTTCATCTTTATTATTCCTTAATTACCTTTGTTGTGAAATATTCTTCACTATTTTCACTTATAAATCTCAAGATATAAACTCCAGAAGCCAATTCAGAGAGATTTAAACTGCTAGAATTGTTTTCGAATACAATTGTTTGCTCACGCAATAACCTTCCGTCAGCAGCGATAATTAGTGCTCTAACATTTCCAGTTATTTCATAATGAATTGTCGCTATATCTGTAACTGGATTTGGAAACACCTTTGTTCGTTTGTAATAATCTACTCCACTACAATCTTCATCAATACCATTATCACTGATCTCAGCCATGATAGGGTTAATATTAGGGTTGGTGTCGTCGCAATCTTCAGCATTTGTAACAAATCCAATAGGAGGTGTATTCTGACAAGTTTCTATAATCAAATCTTCGTCTCCGAAAAAATCTCCATCTAAATCTTCATAATAAGTATAGGTTTGTAAGCCGTCGTCTTCGATACCATTGCAATCGTTATCAATTCCATCACATACTTCGGTAGCATTTGGATTTAAGTTAAAATTTAAATCATCACAATCAATGGCATTTGCAACATAACCAACTGGAGGAAAAGATATACATGTATCAGTGCTTAAACTTGCATCCCCAAACGAATCCCCATCTGCATCAAAGTAATAAGTGTTTACAGGTATTCCATCATCGGCAAAACCATTGCAATCGTTATCAATGCCGTCACAAATTTCAACAATATTTGGGTTTAATTCAGGATCTGAATCATTACAATCAGTATTGTTTGCTACATACCCAGCTGGTGGTGTAGTAATACAAGTATCTATTGAAATACCTGCATCTCCGTATGAATCCCCATCTGCATCAAAATAATAGGTGTTAACAGGAATGCCATCATCAGCTAAACCATTACAATCATTATCAATGCCATCACAAATTTCACCTATACCTGGGTTAATCATTCCATTTGCATCATCACAATCCATATCATTTGCAACATACCCACTAGGTGGCGTATCTGCACAATCCATCAAAACAGCTGTGATATCTCCAAATCCATCTCCGTCTACATCTTCATAATATGTATTTAATGGTAATCCTTCATCTATATCACCATCACAATTATTATCAATTTTATCACAGGTTTCAGGAATGGATGGGTTTATCATTGGATCTAAATCATCACAATCTTCATAACTATAAAAACCATCATTGTCTAGATCACTATAGAAATATTCTTTAGCATAATGAAAAGCATCTATTCCAATCTCCATCCCCATTAATCTTCCAGGTATATCATCTGCTGGTGGATGTATTCCTCCCCAAATTCTTGAAAGGCTACATTGATCTGATGCGTCTCTATAAGTTGCCCATTGTAATTCAAGGTCAATACTTGGACCATCTTCAAAAACTAAAAATTGGTTTCTAGGAGCATAAAATCTTCCTATTCCACCAGGGAAAAAAGGATCCCCTGTTAATAGTGTTAGGACTTCAGCTGCAGCTCTTGAATAAGTCGAATGCCCTGATACGTAACCAGCAAAGGGTGGCGTTACAAAAGAAGGTCTTTGGTATGGCCACCAATTTTCAGCCAAAATCCAATCTACTCCTGCTTCGTCATTAAATGGATTAGAAATGAAATTAGGACCTCTCCAAGCCAAAACTTTAATCTTGCCTACATCTTCATTGTTATTACCAGCTAAAGGATCACCGGGCATAACTAATTCTACAAATCCAGGGTCAAGGACAAAACCTCCTGGATGGTACGAAGGTAAAGTAGGGTCAGAGCTTTGACCAAATTCAGCCATTTTTCTAATTGCAGAAACTGGTCGTGAATAATCATACCATCCTTTTATTCCCCAAGCAGTTATTGCACAATCATGCATTGCTCCTCCTAAAGTCAAATATGCTTTAACATCGTATTCCAATTCATTCATTACTTCTCCGATCCCATTAAATTTTTTGACATACAATGGATCATCCATAATTACATTTAATATGTCGAACCAGTGTCCTGGAGGAGTTTCTGAATCGGGGCCGTCAGCCCAAAATTCAGCAAGAACTCTTACAAAGTCCCCCCTCGGTACCATTTGAGGGGCATATGGCATACCGGTTTTTGGATTTACAGTTCTGCCTATACTAGTATCTCCACCATTTTGATCATCATAGAAATTTCGCATTTCTTGAAAAGTCTGAGGATATGACTGTATGTTTCCATTGCTTGCTGGAGAAATATCCCAAACAACGCCATCACCAGAATCACAATGTGAAGACCATTTTGAAACTAATGCATGACCCCATTTAAATTCTTCAGATAAGCCACCAACATTCATGGTATCTAAGTAAGGAGGATCTCCCGGATCATGGTAAACCCAATATTCTCCTCCTCCTCTGGTATTTATTGTTAAATCAGCAGAGTTTAAAGCAAAAGCATGCACTTTTCCCCATTCAGGGCTTAAAAATTCTGGTGTATTAAATGGAATTACATTTCCACTTTGGTCAATAAAAACATTAAGTGTCAATGGTTGCCATCTATTAATGTCTGTCATAGTTGAGTTTCCTGAAAATGACATAATTAATGGATCATTTACAGGGGTATAATATTGATTAACATACTGTAGCGCTTCATTTGAATTATCAAAATTACCATAATTTATTATGCATTGAGCGACATAGTTGCCTAGCATCGCAGGACTTCCACTCAGGTAGTTTGGCGAAATATTAGCGGTTGAATATCCATGATCGAACATCCATGTGCTTATAAGATTTACTATGTAGGCATTGCCAGGTGAATTAGCAAATCTATGCCTCATCAAACGATACATTGCATAGCTGATTGCTTCATGCCTAGCAGCTTCTAGGTCTGATCCCATAGGAAAAGGTGATAAAGGACATAAACTTCCATTTCTTGTCTTTCCTATCAAAACAGTTTCAGAAATTCCAGTCGTATCATATAAAGACCATATATCATACATGGCTATTGAACTATGATATAAATTTCTTGCATGTACCGTAGGACGTGCAAAATCATTTCTTATACCCTCCAATAGCATTTCAGACCATTCTCTTGCAACTGAATGCTGGGCTTTAATTTCTGTGGTACTCATGATTGACAGAATTGTCATCACAATTAGTAATGTTATTCTCATGGGAATCAACGATTTATATAAAAGTGTATTGCGTATTCAAATAAAAAGGTCCGTATTAAGACTTTTTTCAAATATACGATATAATACAAACAAAACTTATGCTCAATATGCTGTTAGAAAAAAAAAACATTGAATGTTAAAATTTTGACCACCTTTGGGAAATAATTCGTCTATGCTTATGTTTTAGGCTATTATCCAAAGCTTTATATTAGCTGATCAATCAAATATAATGACAAAAAAAAGAGAGAAAATTCTAGTCACATCAGCCTTGCCATACGCCAATGGAGCCTTACATTTAGGGCATTTTGCTGGAGCCTACTTGCCTGGGGATATTTATTCTCGTTATCAAAGGCTTTTAGGAAAAGATGTTGTCTACGTTTGTGGGTCAGATGAGCACGGTGCTTCCATTACTATTCGGGCTAAAAAGGAAGGCATTAGCCCAAAAGAAATAATTGATAAATATCATAACTTAAATAAAGAGTCCTTCCAAAATATTGGAATGTCTTTTGACATTTATCATCGAACTTCAGAACAGCTTCACCATGAAACGGCAAAAGAGTTTTTTTTAAAACTAGACAAAGATGGGGACCAATTTGAAATTATAGAATCAGAGCAGTATTACGATAAAGAATTTGATCAATTTTTGGCTGACAGATACATCAAAGGAACTTGCCCAAAATGTTCTTATGAAGAAGCTTATGGAGATCAATGTGAAAACTGTGGTTCGGACTTATCGCCACTGGAACTCATTAATCCACTTTCAACCTTAAGTGGAAAGAATCCAGAACTAAAGAAAACTAAACATTGGTTTTTTAAACTAAATAATCATGCTGAATGGTTAAAAGATTGGATTGAAAATGGACAATTTGAAAATAAAAAAGTCCATAATCCGCAAAATTGGAAAAGTCATGTTAAAGGTCAATGCTTAGCATGGCTCGATGATTTAAAGCCACGCGCGATTACTAGAGATCTAAGTTGGGGTATACCTGTTCCTTTAGATAATGCCGAAGGTAAAGTCTTCTATGTTTGGTTTGATGCGCCAATAGGATACATTTCAGCTACTAAACAGTGGGCCATAAATAATGATAAAAATTGGGAAGATTATTGGAAAGGGGAAGATTCTAAATTGATTCATTTTGTAGGAAAAGATAACATCGTATTCCATTGCATTATTTTTCCTGCGATGCTTAAAGCGTATGGTGAATATAATTTACCTTTTAATGTTCCTGCAAATCAATTTTTAAATTTTGAAGGGCGAAAATTTTCAAAATCAAAAGGTTGGGGAATCGAATTGCACCAATACTTGATTGATTTTAAGGATTTTCAAAACAAAGAAGATGCAATAAGGTATGCTTTAATTCGAAACATGCCTGAAAATAAGGATAGCGATTTTAAATGGGATGAATTCATTGATTTTCATGATAATGAATTAGTCGCTAATCTTGGAAACTTTATAAATCGTGTTCTAGTACTTTCTCATAAATATTTTGATGGAGTGGTACCTCAAGTAAGTGTTGAGGGTAAAGTAGCTTTAGAAAAAGTATTGCCTATTATTTCTGAATATCAAACTGAAATAGAAGGGTTTAATTTCAGGAAAGCCATAATTAAATTTTTAGAAATTTCTTCATTCGGTAATACATATTTGCAAGATTGCTCGCCTTGGGTGATTTATAAGTCAGATCCTGAAAGTCAGCAGGTCAAAGATTGTTTATATGTTTGCAATCAAATAGTTTGTTTGTTAAGCACTTTAGCAGAACCATTTATTCCATTTTCTTCTAAAAAGATAAGAAAATTATTAAATCTAGGTGAAGTGAAAAATGGGGACCTAAATATTGTTTTAGAACAATTGAAAAATCAAAATTCTCTTTTAAAATCTGGACATCAAATTGCTAAACCTGAGCTATTATTTGCTAAAATAAGAGATCCGAAAGATGATAGCCGAATTAAAATTATAGAACAACAAAAAGCTAAATTAGCTGAGATTATTGCCTTTGAAAAGCCAATCCAAGAACCTATAAAAGAAACCATCACATACGAAGATTTTATAAAAATGGACATTCGTACGGGGACCATATTAAAAGCGGAAAAAATTGAAAAAACGGATAAACTACTTAAGCTAATTGTTGACCTCGGGATGGAGAAAAGGACAGTTGTTTCCGGTATTGCAAAATATTATGAACCAAATAAAGTTATTGGGCAACAAGTTTTAGTGTTAGCCAATCTTGCCCCTAGAAAATTACGAGGAATAGAATCGCAAGGTATGATTTTGATGGCCGAAAATGAAAAAGGGGAATTATGTTTTGCCAGTCCAATTAAGAATTTTGGAAACGGGTGGGTAGTTAAATGATATGAATTTAAAGCAAAAAATAATAAGTCTGTTTGTTTTAGCTTTAGCTATTTCAATTCTGGTCTTTAACATGATTGACCTTTCCAATAAAGAATTATTATGGGGGCATAGACCTTTATTCGTTTTTTTATGTGGATGGTCATTTATTCTTGTTTGTTTTTCGAATTCTTTTTTCAGTTCTCAGAAAAAACGGAGTTACCTACTTTTGTCCTTCTTTAGTGCAATATTGTTTTTTTTAGGTTTTCCTAGCATGCCTTTCTTTCCCCTTATTTTTATTGCCTTTGTTCCTTTATTGATCATAGAAAAAAAGATTTGTAAGGACGAAGCTAAACCTTTTTGGAAAGTCTGGCGGTTTACCTATAATACATTTGTTCTTTGGAATATTCTTTCGACATTTTGGGTAGCAAATACAGCATTTGCTCCTGGCATTTTTGCTGTGCTAATGAATTCTTTGTTAATGACGATTCCGTTTATGCTTTATCATTGGACAAAGAAAATACTTCCCTTAAATTTGCACCTTGTAATTTTTTGTGCTTATTGGATAAGTTTTGAAAAACTTCATCAGGGCTGGGAATTAAGTTGGACGTGGTTAACTTTGGGAAATACGTTTGCACAATCTTCATCTATAATTCAATGGTATGAGTATACAGGCGTGTTCGGTGGTAGTCTTTGGATTTTAGCAATCAATTATTTGATTTTCAAAAAATATGCAAATGAAAATAAATTTCAGGTATTAAATTACAAATATATTTTGCTAGGCCTTATAATTCCAATTGTTTTATCACTTGGAATCTATTATTCTTACGAGGAAAAAGGATTTGAAAAAGAAGTCGTTATAGTTCAACCAAATTATGAACCTCACTACAAGAAGTTTACCGTTCCTAGAAAGACACAAGAACAAAAATTTCTAAAACTATCAAAAGAGGGGTTAAAGAAGGATACGGATTATTTATTGTTTCCTGAGACTAGTTTTAATCGAGTAAGGATCAATGACTTTAATTCAATTCCTCTAATAAAAAATTTGAAAAAATTTGCAGATAATTATAGCAATCTAAAAATTGTATCAGGAATTGCCGCTCATAAAGTTTATGATGAAGATGAAGAAAAACCTAAGGATACTATCAGAGAATTTAAATCAAAAGGAAAATCAACTTTCTACGAATCTTATAATGGAGCAATTCAAATCAATAAAAGAGGAGAAGTAGATTTTTATAAAAAATCAATTTTAGTACCTGGTCCTGAAATATTTCCTTACAAAAATCTATTTTTTTTCATGAAGCCATTGGTGGATCAGTTAGGAGGAACTCTTGCAGGAAATGGTACTCAAGATAAAAGAAGTGTTTTTTGGGACGAAGCAAAAGAATTTGCAGTTGCTCCAGTCATTTGCTATGAATCTATCTATGGAGAATATTGTACAGAATACATAAGGGAAGGAGCATCTGCAATCTTTGTGATGACAAACGATGGCTGGTGGGACAAAACTTCTGGTCATAAGCAGCATGTCTTGTTTTCTAAATTAAGGGCGATTGAGTGTAGAAGAGATATTGCAAGATCTGCAAATACTGGGATTTCTTGTTTTATAAATCAAAGAGGACAAATTTTACAGCCTACATCTTATGAAACTGATGCTTATGTTTTGGGTAAAATTAGAATGAACAATGAACTTACCTTTTATGTGAAGTGGGGAGATTTAATAGCAAGAGTTTCATATTTGTTAAGTATACTATTGATTTTGAACTCAATTGTAAAGAACGTTTTGAAAAATAAGAATCAGTCATTCTCTAATTTAGAAGACTAGCCGTTTATCTAATTTTAGGTCTTCTTCTTTTTCCACCTGGCTTTAATGGCATTCCTCCTCTGTTCATTCGGCGAGCTTGTTTGATTGCCCCTCTATTTTTCATAACCTTGTCAAATTCAGCAATTTGAGTTTTTATTTGTGGTGTTTTTACATTTAAACTTTTCAGATTTCTATATTGCATTTGAGCGGCCTTCCATTTTCCTCTATTTGCATTTATAGAAGCAAGCTGTAAGGCAACCATCGCTTTTTCATCATCTGTTGAAAGTTCGATTTCTTGAGCTTTTTGTAACCAAATTTCTGCTTCATCTTGATCTTTATCATTTAAAGCTAAAGAACCTTTTAATAGATAATAAAGTGCTTTATATGTTTTATAAAGCCAATTAGGTTTAAAAGTTAAACCTAACCTAGCTTTAGATTCTTCAAATTTAGATTCTTGAATTAACATGCTCGCTGATTGGACTGTACCCATCATTACATATCCTATGATTAATATAATGGCTAATAACCAAAATGGAAATGCATACCAAAATCCAAACCCTTTTAAAAAGGTTAATGCAATTCCGCCTATTAAACCTAAGGCAATTAGTCCAAATCTTAAATAGATATTAATAGTAAACATAATTTGAATTTTCTTTATACAAAATTACAATAAAGACAAGCATTCTCTCAATGAAAGGCTAGCTATTTAATTCTTTTATCAATATTTAAAAGCATCCTATTCATATGTAAGTTTATTCCAATAGCCTTTTTAAAAACTTTCTTAAAGTTGCTGTTAAAAAAATCATCTGTTGTTTTTTTAGTTTTTTCATCATTATACATAGTATTCATGATGACTAAACTTTCTTCAGTTTTGAGGAGCTTATTTATTTGTTCAAAAAAAGAAATTTGAAGGATGTCATCTGGGATTTTGTCATCTAGAAAAACATCGATAATAATCACATCAAAACTTTGTAAGCTGCTTGCAACAAATGTTTGTGCATCAGTATTAATAATTTGAATAGGAGTCTGAATTTTATCTAAGCTATAAATATTCGCAAAATCAATAATAGCCTCATCTATTTCAACGCCAACAATTGATTTAACTTTAATTGCTTTTTTTTCTAAGATTATTGGAATGCTACCTAAGCCAAAACCTAATATTAAAATATCTTTCTCATTGATTGCTTTTAATTCTATCAAATCAAAAAGAAGAGCAAAGTTTTTGTACAAGTCTTCAAAGGAATAAATAGCATTTTTTGAACAAAGTTGAATTCTTCCATTGCTCAAAATGACATGCAAATCTGGATTAACATTACTAGATGAATATGCTAATGATAGATCTGTAAAGTAACTAAGGTATTTTTTCCATGCTGGGATTTTCATAGAATCCTATGGACGAGCTGGAGTAGGGTTTTTCTCCCAATTTCTAAATTTGGCACTTGATTCAAATACATGTTTTAGTATTTCTCTTTCTTCATCGTCTAAAACAATATTTCTTCTAATCATTACTTTCTCTGCAGTATCAAAAGCTTTTTCAATTTTATACGTTTTATAACCTTGTCCAGGACCACCCCAAGAAAAAGATGGAACAAAATTTCTTGGATAGCCTGCACCAAAAATATTTGCAAAAACACCAATAACGGTACCAGTATTAAACATTGTATTGATACCGCATTTGGAATGATCGCCCATAACTAAACCGCAAAATTGCAATCCTGTTGACTTGAAACCTTCAGCAGGATAATTCCATAATTTAACTTCCGAATAATTATTCTTAAGGTTTGAATTGTTTGTATCAGCTCCAAGATTACACCATTCGCCAATAACAGAATTTCCTAGGTAACCATCATGTCCTTTGTTAGAGAAAGATTGGAAAACGACATTGCTAATCTCCCCACCCACTTTACACCATGGACCGATGGTCGTAGCTCCATAGATTTTGGCACCCATTTTTAACACTGCATTGTCCAGCAAAGCAAAGGGACCTCGTATTAAGCATCCTTCCAATATCTTTGCATCCTTACCAATATAAACAGGTCCTGTTTCCGCATTAATAATACAGGGACTAATTTCTGCTCCTTCTTCTATGAAAACATTTTCAGGAGAAATGCATTGCACATGCGCAGGTATTTCTTGAGAAATTCTATTCTTGGTGAGAAGTTCAAAATCAGCTTTGATGGCTTCACCGTTCAAACTAAAGATATCTGAAAGAGAATTAATTTTTATAAAAGGAGTGTCACCAACCTCAAAGCCTGCTAATTCATTAATGTCTTCGTTTTGAATCAGATTGTCAAATTGTTCTCTATCTAAGTAAGCTGCGATTAGATCACCATCATCTAGCAAAGCTTCGTTTTCTTCCAATTGGGAAATTAATCTACTTAAATGGAATGAAGGGAGAACAGAACCATTAATAACAATATTTTTTTCTGCTATTTCTATGCTATATCTTGATGAAAGATAATCCTGTGTTATGAAAGAGACTTTAGCACCCAAGGCTTTTTCCCATTTCTCTTGAATGCTTAGTATCCCGGTTCGGATAGCACCAACTGGTTTTGTATAGGTGAGTGGTAAAAGGCTTTCTCTGATTTCATCATCAAATAAGATAACATTTGTCATGGAAAGGGAGTATTTAACAGTGTTTCAAAAAAAATCCCACGTTCAAAAATTTGAAGGTGGGATTCTAAATCTTTATATTCAGATAAATTCTTAACCTTCTTTGTCCGCCTTAGCGTACTTAGTATTCTTAAACTTCTTATTAAATTTATCGATTCTACCTGCAGTATCTACGAATTTCATCTTGCCAGTGAAAAATGGGTGTGAATCACTAGAAATTTCAAGTTTTATAAGTGGATACTCATTACCATCCTCCCATTTCATAGTTTCCTTAGAAGGAGCACATGAATGAGTGATAAAGGTTTTATCTGTTGCTAAGTCCTTGAAAATGACTTTTCTATAATTTTCTGGATGTATTCCTTTTTTCATAATATTCAAATTAGGAACGCAAAGATAAACAATTTTAAGTAAAGAGTAAATGTCTGGCTGTCAATAAAACAACGATTATTTCGCAATTTGGGCCAGAATCAGTTCATCTGGTATTCCAAATGCTTGAACTAACGGTAAAGCCTGTTTTCTAACCTCAGAACAAAGCTGAATATTTAACCTTCTAATAGCCTTTGTTTTTTGGGGACTCACGTATTCATTTTCTAGATAAAATCCTTTATGCTTATTTATAGTGCTTAATGCATACAGACGACAAAGATTTTTCAACATGTTTTTAGAGGCAACATCTTGAGTTGATTTAACTTGCTCTACAAAAGATTCCAGAACATATCTTTCTATATGTGCTTCGGCTAAAGTGAGTGCATGATTTTGGCAGTTCAAAAATGCTTCTGTTGAATTCATCTTTTGTTTGATGTAGGCACGCATTCTAGCGCTCAAAGAATAGAGGAGTTTTCTTTCTCTGAATCTGAATGCAGCTAATTGGAAATGACTGCTAAGCAAATGTTTTGAACTGTCATTTCTTTTAGCAATGGGATTTTTTTCAAGGACACTTGTTGTCCATTGAGAAGATAGCATTTTTAAGACTGCAATAAAACCTTCGTCATGGAATTCACGACTAAAATTTGATAAGACACCTTTTGCAACTAATTGCATCAAAACGGTATTGTCGCCTTCGAAGGTGGTAAATATATCAGTATCTGCTTTTAAATCAGCAAAACGATTTTCTTCTAAATAACCTTTGCCTCCACAGGCTTCTCTACATTCTTGGAGTGCTTCGGTAGTGAACCAAGTAGCATAAGATTTTAAACCAGCAGCTAAACCTTCAACTTGCCTCATGTCTTTTCCTAAGTTCACCACATAACTCTTTGCAAGTTTTGACAAAGCAATGTCAAGAGCATAGGTTTTTGCTAAAAGTGGCATAAGCCTCATTTGATGAGAAGGGTAGTCAAGCAAGAGGGTTTCCTGATTTTGATCTGTGGTCGAAAATTGTCTTCTTTTGAGTGCATGTTTTATAGCAATAGTGAGTCCATTTTTTGTTGCACTTAATCCTGCTTTTGGAACACATACTCTACCTCCTACTAAAGTCCCAAGCATGGTAAAGAATCGTTTGGAAGGATTTTGTATCGAACTTTGGTATTCTCCTTTTTTATCTATATCTCCAAATTTATTCAACAAATTTTCTTTTGGAATTTTTACCTTATCAAACCAAATTCTTCCATTATCGACCCCATTAAGACCTAATTTGTAACCACAGTCCTCAACTTTTATTCCTCTATACAAGCTATGTTCTTCATTTCTAAGTGGAACCAAAAAAGCATGTACTCCATGTTGAACACCATTTATGATTAATTGAGCAAAGACAGTTGCCATTTTACTATCTAAAGCATTGCCTATGTATTCTTTGCCGTCTTCGAAAGTAGGAGTGTTTATTTCAAACATTTGCTCCTCTTTTAAATAGACAGCTGTAGTCTGTAGTCCTCTAACATTTGATCCATGACCAGTTTCCGTCATTGCAAAACATCCAGGCAATTTCATTTCACCTATGTCCTTTAAATATTTGTCATGATGTCTTTTTGTTCCTAAGGCTAATACAGACCCTCCAAACAAACCGAAATGGACACCAAACTTAATTGCTAAACTCAAGTCATGATGGCCTAAAGTTTCGAATAAAGCAATGTATTTATACATATTATCTTCTCCACCATATTCTTTCGGGTATGAAAGAGAACCAAGATCTTGCTCAGCTAAGGCAATACACCATTTAAGGATTTGTGCTCGATATGTTTCTTTTTCAGGAATCTTTTTAATTTTAAATTCAGGGTAAGAAAGTAAAGTTTTTACTTTGGATTTAAATTCATGTAAATCACCATCAAGTATTTTTAACATTACATCTACATCAAAATCTGAATTTAAAATTTCTTCTTCCTGATCTAATAAATGAGATTGGAGTTCAACATTTGCTATCCCTAATTCTTTTTGTAAATCATTGAGTACTTCTTTAGTCTTTGCAGAAGCCCAATATGTTGGATCCTCACAGTCATCACAACTTTTTGCTAAGAGTAAGCCACTTTCAATCAAACTTTCTTTTGCACTATTTTTTGAATGTTTACAATGATCTAAGAGAATGTTTTTCCATTCATAAAAAAGCTCTTCCGAAGGTGGAGTTCCTGGGTCTGACCAAGATTTTATCTGAGTTTTTTCAATTGTAGAGATGAATGGATATTCTTTTATTTTCGATAGAATTATCTCTGATTCTCTTGGACTCAAAATTCCATCAGCCCAACCAACATAGATTAAAGGAAGCATTACCAGTACTCCTGAACTATACTTAGGCAAAGTGTTGGTATTAGTCATTCGTTTTTATATTACAACGGTTTAAGATTCTTTTATCATGCAAGGTATAAAAAAAGATCCCGAAGCATTGCTCCGGGACAGGG
>CALDYJ010000166.1 GCA_937941095.1 uncultured Saprospiraceae bacterium
GCTTCCAGCGCCTTTTTATTCATGGAATAAAAAACACCGACTCTAAATCCTGAAGCGCCTAAATCTTTGGATAAAGCATAGACTTGGTGTAAATAATCACTTTGTTTTAAGGCGATGAGCTTTGCAAAGGAATTAAATTGTTTTTCGACTTTATAGTCTTCCCTAATTACCTCATGAGAAGTATCTATTAAAGACAAACCATATAATTCATTTACTACTAAGTGAATTTTGTTTTTTATACACCAATTAGAAATGTTATCTAATTCACCAATAGAATACAACCTACCACTTGGATTGTCCGGGCTAGTAAGAATCAATAACTTAAATGAGTTTCCCTTATTTTCAATTGCTAGTTTAGCCCTTTCTAAATCTTCAATCACTAAGACATCTTTCCCTTCTAAATCTGTTAGGTCATGATGAGTTTGCAAATCATAACGTATAAGTCCAGCTTTATTATTAATGTCTTGAGTATATACGGGATAAGCAGGAGAAGGAATAACAGCAACATTGCCTTTATCACAAAGTACCCAAGCTAAGAGTTCTATGATTGCCGTAGAGCCGGCAGAAGTAAGAAGAAATTCAGGTGATACTTTAGATTGGCATAAATGCCTAGACATAAATTCCGCTAAGGAATCAATAAAGACAGGCGCGCCTTTTGGAGCTGTATAATTGGAAACCCAATCTGGAATGGACAAAGATTTTAACTTTGACTCCATTTCATTTTTGAGTAATGGCCAGGTCAAATTATTTTCAGCCATGTTCAGAGGAAATTTACCTCCAGGGTTTTTATCTTTTTCCCATAAATCATTACTTGCTTCAAAAAACAATTTAAAATCTGCTCTTAGCTCTGTTTGTGAAGCTATGATTCCTCTTTCGGAAATATTAAAATCTTGATTCAATTTTATCTTTTCTCAAAGATGATAAAATTAATTTGCTATTTTTTTTCTTCTAAATAGTTTTGGGCGAAAGCTACCCAATCTTGTTCTCCTTCATTAATCCTTAAATCCGGTTCGATGCCTACTCCATCGATGCCTAAACCATAATCAATCGCAGACTTCCTTGTTGTTGGATAATTTAATCGCCAATTTGCTTCAGGAAAACTTATGGAATGTAAGTTGCCATAATCTAAGACGCCACCTGAGTTAGTACCCATAGTTGTCACCTTCGTACTTTGCTGAGCAAACAAGACAAATTGTTCGCAACTACTAGCACAGCCATCATTCATAAGGACCGCAATATTTCGTGGGTATTTATGCTTTTTCCATAAGCGACTTTTCCCTGGACCTTTTTTGCCAACCATCTGACCTAATTTTTTATCTAAGCTTTTACCTTTCCGTTTGAAATACCATCTATAAAGTGCAGGATAGTTTTTGTCTGAGCCTAAGTCATGATACTTTTGATTATTAATCTTCGTCGAATAATTTTGGGTATGATGCCAAGTATAAGCTTGCGTGTAAATGAATGGTCGCAGGCTAAAATAGGTAAAGTCTGAGCCACCTCCATTATTCCTAACATCAATGATGAGATTTTCTGTCTTCTTCAATTTTTGTTTATTTGACTTTACCAATTTTTTAAATTCTTTTCGGTAAGATTCATTCATGGTCGGGATAACAAAAAGCATGGTGTTATCGTCTAGGGCTTCCATTTTATAGATGCTTTGTTTTTCATTTGAACTAACAGGTTTTGGACTCGGAGGAAAAGATCGATACCAGGACCCTAGACCACTGAATGATATAACATGATCTTTTATGCTTCCAGTGACCTCATTAAGGCTATGGTCACGCATATAATAATTGACATCATATCCATCCTTCGTTTTTACCATAGACAATTTTACTTGACCAGGCATCCAATAAACTGAATCAGCTTTTAATATAAAACCTTCGTAGTCAATGGATTCTTTTTTACTTTTTCGCAAACCAATTTTATAGCTACCGTCATCAGAGGTATATATACCTTCATCCGAATTACTTAAGTCTTTTTGGGAGAGATAAGTTTTGAATGTTTCTTCTGTAAAGTCAATTTTGGGCCAATCCTTAAATTTTGCTCTGACTGTTTCTGGATCTTGATCGCCCATTCTCATTTGAATGTGCTCATCTTTAAACCATTTTGTCCAAGCTAAAAGCACTTCAAAACATTCACTTTCATCGGAGATCTTACTTGCTTTTAAGGCATGATCATTTGTAAATTCTTGATAAAGAGCTTTATTGTCTTTCTTTACCTTATCCTGAAAGCCAGGATAATTAAATTCCAAAGTTATCTTCAACCATTCGAATTGCTTAGTACAATTACAATCAATGGCCATCAAATTAAGTTGAAACATTAACAGACCCATTAGTATCACTGCATTTTTCATATTCGTATATTTGTTAAAATTAATGACAACTATCTATTAATGAGGTTGCTTCAGGTCACAAAATTAATTTCATAAATGACGAAACTCAAGGTAAGCTTATGCTTCAAGTCGCTCAGCTATATATTAATCCTCAATCTACTCTTCCTCTTTACATCTTGTAAGCCTGAAGTCTTTCCTAATTGCAATTTTGGCAGCAGCGATGAAATCGAATTCCAAAAGAAGTTTGGTCTCGCCATGTTCTGTGATTATGAAAATGGTTTAGCCTGTGCAAAAAAGCATCAAAAACCAATATTTACCTATTTCACAAGTTATTCAAACACGGTCAAAGAGTTTGAAAGAAGTTTCGTTAGAGATGAAGAGATTCGAAATACCCTAAATAACAATTTCATTTGCATTATTTTACATGGAGATGATCAAACACCAATTGGCAATGTCAATAAGGAGAAAGTAATAGCGCTCGGCATTGCAGAGGAAGGCTTTGATTTTCTCCAGCAAAACAAAACCATGGGCGTTTTCAACGGCCTTTTACAGCGGTATAAATTTGTAAACGTCAAACAACCATTATATACCATTCAAAATAGCCAAGGAAAAATATTAATGACTCCAATGGCTTACATGAATTCAAACATAGAATCATTCAAAGACTTCTTAAGCCAAGGTATAAAAGAAAATGCAGCCACATCTAAAAACTGATGTGCCATTAGGAATTTTTAAGGTTTACTAAACCTTGGAGGTTTAGTAAACCTAGTGAAACCTAAAGATTATTTTTCAAAATCTGATCGAACTTTTCATATTCGGTAGCTTTAATTTCATATTCGGTAAACTAGATAAACTTCATCTTTCTTTTTTACCCTATGTTGTTTTAATGCTGCTCTACAATTCCATTTTAGACTTTGTTTTCTAAATGTCGTATTAACTACCTTTTAAATAGAATTAGAAAGAGCTAAAGCTTTACAAAGCCCTATTTTATTGGTATTTTAGATAATTGCTAAAAATACTTTCAAATGCTTGGCAACCATCCACAGCCTTTTAATAGTATAGTTAAATAAAGAGGACACATAGTCTACATGCAAAGAGACATCAATTCCATATTACAAGGTTGTATCGAGCAACACATGCCAAGTCAAAAAAGACTTTATAAAGAGTTTTACTCTTATGGAATGAGTGTAGCTATCCGATACATAAAAGATGAATCAGAAGCTGAAATGATTGTACATGATGGTTTTCTAAAAGTTTTCAAAAATGTCAAAAAATTTGACACTCAAAAAGCTTTCAAACCATGGTTCAGACAAATAATTGTGAACACCTCAATAGATTATTTAAAACAGCAAAAAAGACTAATGATGAAATCAAGTTTATCAGAGGCGGAACATAAAGCAGATAGAGAAAACATACTTAGTCATATTTCTTATAAGGAATTAATCGCTATGGTTCATACTTTATCTGATGCATACAGAACCGTATTTAACATGTATGTGATCGATGGATTTAAACATGAAGAGATTGCAAATACTTTGAACATTTCTATAGGTACAAGCAAATCAAATTTAAACAAAGCAAGAACAAAACTTAAAGCCTTGATTAATAAACAATTAATGGCAACCAACAATGGATAACTTTGAAGATAAACATATAGACGATTTGTTTAGAGATGGCTCAGACCAGCATGACTTTCCATACAAGGAAAGCTCATGGGACAAAATGGAAGCCATGATTCTAGCTGATAAAGAAGACAAGAGTGGTATTGTCTATTGGCCTTTTGCCTTAGCATTTTTTGTCATTACTTCCATAGCTATCTATTTCTATGCAGGAAAGAAAAATAATATTTTAGAGCCTTCTAAAACAAATGAAATCGCTCTACAAGTCAATCCTGAAAACAACAAGAAAGCTGAGGCTTCAAGCAACGAAATCAAAACAAGCATAAGAAGTAAAGAGTTGGATAAAGAAACTGTAAAAACTGAACAGAATATCCTCAACAAACAACAAACTAAACAAACTAAAACAAACAACTCTAACACTAATAAAAAGACTATAACAGAACCTATATTTTCGACTAATAAAAAGATTAATACTCAAATCAATTCAATGCTTGGATTGCAAAAAAATGAGCTACTAGCGAATAATGCTGAAAAAGCTACTTACTCAAAAGTAAAAACCATTGACTTGCTGGACGAAAGCAGTCTGTTGTTTAGTCCGATTGAGTCAATAGACCTAAAAACAATAAATCGTTTTCAATCTTTTGATGAACGCATAAGCATTCCTCAACCAAAGGTTTCGAACAATAATTTTGGTCTTGGATTAATCTTAGGTAGAGAATATTCTTCTGTAGGATTAATGAATAAATCTACTGCTGGATATCGAATAGGTCTGGAATTAGTATATCAGTTCAACAAGAAATTTGAATTAAGTGCAGCAACTATTTTTAGCAAGAAGAATTACATTACCGAAGCTCAAAATTATAGTTTTAGTACCGGGATGATGAATAACATCCAACCTGAAATGGTTCATGGATCTTGCGATGTCACTGAAATACCAGTAGAGTTTTCATATTTCCTTAAATCTTTTGATCATTCTGGATTTTACCTTAGTGCTGGAGCGAGTACTTTTTTAATGAGGAAAGAATGGTATGATTTCGAATACGATTCAATGCATGATAACAACAATGACCTTACGCGTTCATGGGCGGACGAAGGAATTAACAACCACCTTTTTGGTGTAGGTACAATTTCATTAGGTTATCAAAAAATACTAAATAAAAACTTTGCATTACAAGTTGAGCCATACTTTCAGATTCCTTTCACAGGAATAGGAACTGGAGAAGTGGATTTAGTTTCAGCTGGACTGCAATTAAAAATACTGTTAAAAAAATAAATCCCAAAAAACCATTTTTACATTTACTTCATCAGCTTATAAAGTTTAGCTGAATTCCAAACAAATTTATTTTTTGCTTTGACTTATTCTGCACAAGAATGAGCTGGGTGAAGTATGTTTTCATAATTAAAATTAGTCATTCGGACTGTGTCGTCAATCGACCAGCTGGGATACCTATAATCTTTCAACTATTTAATAACCACAATAATTTATCATGTCTCAAATTTCAATCTTTAAAAATCTACATGAAAATTGGTATCAATACTTTTTTGATACAATTTTCAGTCTTATGTCATTGACATTTATTTTTATCCTTTCTGTTAGCTCAAACCTCACCGCTCAAACGAGTGGAGGAGATTTAACATTGCAAAATGGCAAAACAGAAATTAGCATCTGTGCACTGGATGGTGAGTCCGATGCTTTCGATGTAATTCTAAGTAATGAAGAAGGTTCAAATTCTGCCTGGGTGATTACCGACGCAGATGGTACAATACTTGGCTTACCTCCATCACCTCCTTTTGACCTTGAAGGCGCTGGAGCCGGAACTTGTTTAATCTGGCATTTAAGTTTTGAAGAGGGTTTGACCGGAGCTGAAATGGGTGCAAATGCAAATGATTTAGAAGGAGACTTTGATCTTTCTAATGCGATTACTGTAAACAGGATAATCACTACTGGCTTAAATGGTGGTGATCTTCATATGGGAGAAGGCATTACCGAGTTTACAATTTGTGCAGGCGATGGAAACTCAGATGCCTTTGATGTTATGCTTTCAGAAAACGAAGGTCCTAATTCTGCTTGGGTGATTACAGATACAGATTTAAACATACTTGGCCTTCCGCCTTCACCTCCTTTTGATCTTGAAGGCGCAGGAGCTGGAACTTGCTTAATTTGGCACATATCTTTCGAAGATGGTTTAGTGGGTGTAGAAGTTGGTGCAAATGCTGCTGACCTTGAAGGGTGCTATGATCTTTCCAATGCAATTACAGTGATTAGAAATGGTGTTGCAGGTGGTCATTTAAGTACTGCTGGAGGCATGACAGAAAAAACAATCTGTGCATTAGATGGTACATCTGATGCTTTTGAAGTAACACTTACTGAAAACTCAGGAGCAAATTCTGCCTGGGTAATTACAGATGAAGACTTAAATATACTTGGCCTTCCTCCTTCACCTCCTTTCGATCTTGAAGGCGCAGGAGCTGGAACTTGTTTAATTTGGCACTTAAGTTTTGAAGACGGTTTGACTGGAGCGGAAATGGGTGCTAATGCTGCCGACCTAGAAGGATGTTTCTCCTTATCAAATCCCATTACTGTCTATAGAATAACTACTGAGGGCCTTGACGGTGGAACTTTAGCAGGCGGTCCATTTGAATTTACAGTTGGTGATGGTGTTGCGGATATGATTCCTGCTGGCTCTATTACTTTAGAAGGGAATATTGGAACTAATAGTCAGTGGGTTGTTACTGATGCTAGTGGAAATATTCTTGGCTTACCGCCAATGCCTTCTGTTGTCGATTTCGATGGAGCTGGTTACGGTACTTGTTTGATCTGGCACTTATCTTTCGAAGATGGTTTATTGGGTGCGGAAGTTGGAAGAAACGCTGCCGATCTTGAAGGTTGTTTCTCCCTTTCTAATTCTATCTCTGTTACTAGAAATGCAGCTGATGGTTGTAATACGAATGGTGGTGAATTATTTGGTGGACCGTTTGAGTTTACTGTCGGTGATGGTGTAGCGGAT
>CALDYJ010000167.1 GCA_937941095.1 uncultured Saprospiraceae bacterium
GATTCAAAATAGTGTGAATATTTTATCATTTTACCTTCTCTATTAAATATTCTTTCACTAGTAAGTCTTTTTTCAAAGTCAATTGTACTACTACCTACAATCAATTTCTTACTAAAACCATTTTCAAATTTAATATCATCAAGATAATCCATAAAAATTGTATCATATTCATTCTTTAAATTTTTTTCAATTTGAATAGCTTTTATAACTCGGCCATTTCTATTTTTTTCAGTTTCAAAAATAGAATGCATTCCTAAGCTTAAACATTGATCTTCTTTATAAAATAAATCTTCAGTTTCATCGTAATAATTTTTCCAAATACAATCACCATCATTCAAATCTGTCATTCTTTCTTCAAACCTTTTCTTCTTTGATTTATCATATTTGTATTTATATTTTGAAAGGGTATCAATCGCAATGCCTAACGAATCCAATTCAACTTTTGTAATTAATTTTGTGAAAGGAAGTTTGTCAATTTCATTGATCATTTTTTGATTATCAGGAACAGAATGGCAAGAGCTAATTAGCACAATAGAAAGAAGACCAAGGTTTAGTTTCACGTTGATTTATTTCTTTTTCATCAAGAAACAATCTCAATGAGCATCTGCTTTAACAGCTGCCCTCCATTAATGGTACTTTGCTTAACACCTTTTGATTTCAAGTCGTATGTTTCTAAAACCTCCAATACGTTTTGAGTTTTCAATCTGCCAAATCGTTTTTGACCTAGCCTATAATTTTCAACACGATATTTAGCTGCGTATTGATTCTTTGGAGAGAAGCCCATTTTTTTGGCCATGTCAAAATCGTTCATTTTACTGTACGAAAATGAAGCATATAATTTTAGAAAGAAAAAAGACAAAGAACCGATGGTTACGATTAAAGGATTTCTTTTTTGATCAGCAGCAAAGTATTCAGAAATCTGAAAGGCTTTTTTTAAATCTCCTTTTACAATGGCTGTTTGTAAATTGTGATTTGTAAAATCCTTGCTGATGCCAATGTGTTCTTGAATGAGTTTGTCTGATACTGTTTCGCCAACACCGACTAATAAGGCCAATTTGTCCAATTCGTTGACAACCTTAGAAAGATTAGTGCCTAAATGTTCTGCGAGCATGGTTGCAGCATTAGGTGTGAGTTCAATTTTTTTAGAGGCTAAATATGAACTTATCCAATCGGTTATTTTATTGTCGTAGATTTTTTTGGATTCAAAAACGTAGGCCTTCTCTTTGATTAACTTACCAATGGCTTTTCGCATGTCGATTTTCTTATGCTTATGCGCAATCACAAAAATGGTAGAAGCAACTGGATTTTTTAAGTAAGAAGATAAAGCATCAAGGTCTTTTAAATCTTGGGCTTCCTTTAGGATGACCATTTGATGGGAGGCCATTAAGGGATACCTCATACAAGTATCGATGATTTGTTGTGCGGTAGAGTCTTTGCCATAAAGGACTGAAAAATTAAAGCTCTTTTCTGCTTCAGTCAATACTTTAGTTTCAAATAACTTGACCGCTTCATCAATAAAATAAGCCTCATCACCATGCAATAAGTAAACAGGTGAATAGGCTTTGGACTTAATGTGCTTTTTAATTTGATCCATCTACAGGCAAATATAAAAAGACTTGCGTTTATTTAATGATAATTTCTACTCTTCTATTTTTTGCTTTTCCTTCGTCAGAATCATTAGAAGCTATGGGTTCGTCTTCACCTCTTCCCAAAACTGTAATCTTTAAATTTTTATTTGCAATGTGTTTGAGTAGGTATTTCTTAACGGCATTGGCCCTGTCCAAAGATAATTTTCTATTAAAACTTGCCGAACCTCTATCATCTGTATGTCCAGTTATTTTAATTTCCTCAACATCAGTATAAGCATCTATTTTTTCTGCGAGCTTCGTTAGGGTAGAAAAATAAGAAGGGTTTATTTGATGACTGTTTGTTTTAAATTGTAACTCTTTCGAATCGAAAGTAATTACTTCCCTAGCTTCATTTGCTGCAGCTGTCATGCTTGCAGAAAGAATCAGACCGTACTTATTAGGTACTCCATTATAGTACCACACCTTTATAGGGTAAGTTCCTTTTTCTAAATCAATGTTTTGAGAGATTGAAGCCATGGTGTGAATGCCATCATTGTCTACACTCAGTTTGCCATCAATCCATAGCACTGAACCATCATCCGAATCCAAGGTAAATTTATAGGTTCCCGATTGATGAATGGTCATCATAGAGGTAAAGTAGATTCCGAATAAATTCTTACGCTCTATCTGCGGAAAAGGAATCTCATCTACCGTTTCTGGAATGTTGAGTTTATCGAGTTTTATTTGACCTAATTTTTCATAAGTATCCGTCGATTTCCTATAAACCTCGCCTACTTTTTTCGATGCGGGTAGTTTGTATACTTCCCCAATAAAGGTCGAAAAAGAAGGCTCAATTACCTGAGAAAACAAGTGTGGAGCGCCAAAAACAATGGCTATTGTGGTGAAGAATAGATAGTTTTTTAGTTTAGCAAGCATCATATTTATCATTTAATGTTTACATAACGCGAGAATTTGAATTCGATACAGATTCGAGCTGTTCGAATTGTTCGCTTGTTCGACTGTTCGATTATTCGATTGTTCGATTGTTCGATTGTTCGCTTGTTCGCTTGTTCGCTTAGTAGATCATGCTGTTAATACCATTTTGCAGATGGCATTGATCCAATCCGGATCATCGTTTAAGCTTGGCACAAGGTCTATCTTTTCACCACCCCACTTTTCAAATTCTTCTTGATATTCATCACTAATTTCAATCGTGGTCTCCAAACAATCAGAGGTAAAGGCAGGACTAAATGCCAGAATTTTTTTAACCCCTTTTGCGGCAAGCTCTTCTATGACCTTTATAGTATAAGGCTGAATCCATGGATCTGGACCAAGACGAGACTGAAAGCATATGGTATAGTCATCTTTCGATAAACCTAGTTTGTCAGCCAAGATGAAAGCAGTATCATGACATTGTGCAGAATAACAAAATTGATTTTTTTCAGTAATGGTGTTACAACAACCTTCCACTTTAATGCAATGATCACAACGATCTGTTTTTTTCATTTGAGATTGAGGAACTCCATGGAAAGAAAACAATATGTGATCATAAGATTTTACATCAAATTTGTTAGCATTCTTTACAAAAACATTAAGCATATCCTCATTATCATGGTAAGAATTTATAATCTTAAGGGAAGGAATCGCCAATTCTCTTTTTAAAATGTCCATTACTTCTTCATGAACAGAACCTGTACTCGCAGAAGCATAGTGTGGAAACATTGGAAAAACAACAATTTCGCTCACGTTTTTTGCTAAAAGCTTATCCACAGCTGATTTGATGCTTGGGCTTTGGTACCTCATGGCGAGTTCAACTACATATTCTTTGCCTAATTTTTCTTTTAGTTTTTCAACAACTGCTACACCGTAAATTTTGAGCGGTGAGCCTTCTGCTGTCCAAAGTTCCTTGTACAGCTTGGCCGATGATCCTGATCTAAAAGGTGCAATAAAGCCTCTGACTAATAAATTTCTAAAGATCCATGGGATGTCAATCACCCTTTTGTCTGTCAAAAATTGTTTGAGGTATTTGTAAACATCATACCTTGATGGTGAATCAGGTGTTCCTAAATTTACGACCAATAATCCTTTGCTTCCCTTTTTCATTTTTTTCCTTAATAAGAAGTAATAACACTCATTAATTGATATGGTTTAATGAGAATCGTAAGATAAAACATTTTCTTATTAGCTTAGAGATGCTAATTTTGCAGTATGAATAAAAAACCAAGAATATTAATAACTAATGATGATAGCATATATTCTAAGGGAATAAAAGCTTTGATTGAATATGCTGCTGAATTTGGGGACTTATTTATAGTAGCACCTGATTCTCCACAATCAGCTAAAGGTCACGCCTTAACCATCTCTGAGCCTTTGAGACTTGTGAATTCAGATCGATTTGAAGGATTAAAGGCATACAAATGTTCAGGAACCCCTGTTGATTGTGTAAAGCTAGCTAAGAACCTATTGTTAAAAGGGGACAAAATTGACCTTTGCCTATCTGGCATCAACCATGGTTCTAATGCTGCAAGTAATATTTTGTACTCTGGGACAGTTTCTGCTGCTATGGAAGCTAGTATTGAAGGCATTGATGCTATTGCATTTTCTTTATTAGATTTTGCTGAAGATGCGGATTTTAGTCAAGCTGAAACTTTTATTAAGCAAATTATAAGTGAGCAATTGGAAAGCGGACCTAAAAATGGTCGACTCTTAAATGTAAACATTCCAAAAGCTAAAAAAAGCGAGTTACAAGGCATTAAATATTGTCGTCAAGCAAATGCGCGATGGATTGAGGAATATCAAGTTGGTAAGGACCCTAATGGTAAAGAGTATTATTGGTTAGCGGGAAAATTTGAAAACTTTGATAAAGGTGAAGACACAGATCTTCATGCTTTAGACCAAAATTACATTTCGGTTGTTCCATCAAAACATGATCTAACGGATTACATCACCTTGCAAAAGTTAACTACTTCTGTCTAATCGAATTAAATGAAAAAAAATACGATAGTTTTTGGCTTACTATTTGGCATCTTAACGCCGATTTTTGGCTTTTTTCTAGTAGAATCTTTATTTGATCTCTATGCTGAAGCAAAAGGTGAATCTGGTGTTTGGAGAATGAGGACCTTAGCTGTAATAGCTCTTTGTTTTAATTTAATTCCTTTCCATCTATTCAAATCTCAACATTTTGATCAAGCTCTCAGGGGAGTTGTTTTGCCAACGATTTTTTACGTTTTCCTTTGGGTATTTTATTTTTGGGGTGAAATCTTCACAACTTAATGAAATACTATATCATTGCAGGTGAGGCTTCTGGTGATTTGCATGGATCTAATTTGATTGCTGCCATCCAAAGAAAGGATGCACAAGCCCAGTTTAGGGCGTGGGGAGGCGATTTAATGCAAAAAGCTGGAGCTCACATAAATAAGCACTATCGAGAACTTGCCTTTATGGGCTTTATCGAAGTAGCAAGAAACATTCGCACCATCTCCAACAATTTTAAACTTTGCAAACAAGACATACATGCTTATAAGCCTGATGCCATAATTTTTATTGATTATCCTGGATTTAATCTAAGAATGGCAAAGTGGGCTAAAGCAAAAGGATTTAAAACACTTTACTACATCTCTCCTCAAGTTTGGGCTTGGAACACAGGACGAGTTGAAAAGATAAAACGCTGTGTAGATAAGATGTATTCTATCCTTCCTTTTGAAAAAGACTTTTTTCAGTCCAAAGGTTACGAGGTAGAATATGTTGGGCATCCTTTATTGGATCATTTAAAAAAGTACAGGAGTTCTAAAAAATTTAGAAGGCAAGGAAATAAACTAATCGCTCTTTTGCCTGGGAGTCGAAAGCAAGAAATTGATACTGTATTGCCAGTCTTTTTAAAAGTGTGTGCAAATCACCCAAATGAACAATTCATCTTAGCAATGGCACCTTCTCAAAAGCGCAGCTACTACGAGAGCTTTGTTGGGGCTTGTCAACAAATTAGTTTCGGAGAAAAAAACAACACCTTTAAAGCGCAGACTTATAATAATCTTTTGCTGATTGAAGATCAAACCTATGAATTGTTTGATCAAGCAGATGCTGCTTTGGTCACCTCAGGTACGGCTACTTTGGAGACCGCTTTATTTAAGGTTCCTCAAGTTGTTGTGTATAAAACTAGTAATATTTCATATCAAATAGCCAAGCGATTGATTAAAGTCAAATACATCTCCTTGGTAAATTTGATCATGGATCGACCTATTGTTAAGGAACTAATACAACACGAATTTACTGTTGAAGCTTGTGAGCGTGAATTGGATTTTCTCTTCGACGAAAAACGAAGATCAAAGATGCTTAAAGCTTATGATGAACTTCAAGAAGTTTTAGGAGGGTCTGGTGCTTCAGACCGGGTAGCTGATTCCATGGTCAATTATACCAATCAAAAAGCCTGACCTTAAGGTCAGGCTTTTTGAGCTTATGTATTTTCTATTTCTTTTTAGGAGCTGCTTTTTTCTTTGCTGGAGCTTTCTTTTTAGCCGGTGCTTTTTTCTTCTTAGCCGGTGCTTTTTTCTTTTTCTCTACAAATGCTCCTGGGATTGCTTCTTCTATGATCTTTTTTACATCCTCAATAGTATATTCAGCAGCTTCCTCTGGTGTAATTCGAACTAGTTTCTCATCAACCATTTTCTTGGGGAAATTGATTTTCTTCTTTTTAAATTTAATAATCGGACCCCATCTAGCATTTTCAACTGAAATATTTTGCTCTGGCCATTGGTGGATGTATCTATTTTTCTCTTTTTCAACTTTAGCCGCAATAAGCTCGTGACATTCTTCAGTAGTAATGTTTTCTGGATCATACCTTCTAGGAATGTTAATGAACATTTCGTTCCATTTCAAAAAGGGTCCAAATCGACCTTTGCCCTTGTTGTAACTTATGCCTTGATAAGTGCCAATTGGAGCATCAGCTGCTCGTTTTTCTTTTATTAACTCTAAAGCTCTATCAAATACTATTAAGTATGGATCTTCTCCTTTTGGTATTGATATGAAAGCTTCATTATGTTTAACATAAGGGCCAAACCTTCCGATTGCAACAGAGACTTCTTTGTCTTCAAAAGATCCCAATACTTTAGGTAAATCAAATAACTTTAAGGCTTCTTCAAAATTTATGGTTTCTAAAGATTGACCTATTTGAAGGTTTGCATAACGTGGTTTTTCTTCTTCATCTAACTCATCTGGCTTACCAATCTGAACCATTGGTTTACCGTATCTATTGATACGCACCAATAAGGTTCTCCCAGATTCTGGGTCTTTACCGAGGATACGTTCTCCTGATTCTCTTTCGGCATTTTCTAGAGTATCTTCAACTTTTGGGTGAAAAACACTATAGAAATCACCAATCATATCATTCCATGTCTCATTTCCTGCAGCGATGTCATCAAATTTCTTTTCGATGTCAGCAGTAAAACTATAAGTCATGACATCTTCAAAATGTTTTGAAAGAAAGTCTACAACTATAATCCCTACATCTGTTGGGTATAATCTATTTTTGGTGGTACCAGTAACTTCTGTTTCTACAAGCTTAGAGATGGCCCCATCTCTCAAAGTAAGAATGTTGTAATTACGATCTACGCCATCTCTTGACTCTTTTACTACGTAGCCTCTGCCTTCTTCCATTATTTTACTAATGGTTGGGGCATAAGTAGATGGTCTACCAATTCCTTCTTCTTCTAATTTTTTTACTAATCCAGCTTCTGTAAAACGAGCTGGAGGTCTTGTAAATCTTTCTATGGCAGTCATTTCAGAAAGGTCCAAGATTTGACCTACTTTAAGTGGAGGCAATATTCCTGCAGCTTCAGTTTGATCATCGTCGTCAATAGACTCCATATAAACTTTAAGGAATCCATCAAATTTCAAGACTTCTCCTTCGGCTTTCAATTCTTGATCGGCAATGGTAGATATTCCAATCCTAACGGTTGTTTTCTCAAGTTTGGCTTCCGACATTTGAGAGGCTATCGTTCTTTTCCAGATCAACTCATAAAGCCTTTGCTGGTCTCTATCCGAAGTCACTTGCATTCTAGCAATATCGGTTGGACGAATGGCTTCGTGTGCTTCTTGGGTATTTGACTTTTTACTTTTAAATTTTCTTGGTTCAGAATAATTTTTCCCGAATTTGGTTTCTATTTCTTCTGCAATTGTGTTTAGAGCGACTTCACTTAAGTTAACAGAATCAGTTCTCATGTAA
This sequence comes from uncultured Saprospiraceae bacterium, assembly GCA_937941095.1. GTDB lineage: Bacteria > Bacteroidota > Bacteroidia > Chitinophagales > Saprospiraceae > JALZVN01. The sequence continues at coordinate 7,786 of CALDYJ010000167.1, forward strand.
GTGATGAGGCCTTGCTCATATAATTTTTGAGCATTCATCATGGTTCTTTTTACAGAGAAACCAATTTTTCTACTAGCTTCTTGTTGCAAAGTTGAAGTTGTAAAAGGCGCGGAAGGTTTCTTCTTTGTTGGTCTTACATCAATCTTATTGATGTTGAATTGAGCAGCTTTGCATTTTTCTAAAAATGAATTGGCATCCCCTTCATTATCATACCTTGTCGGCAATTCAGCTTTTAGGTCAACTAATTTACCTTTTTCGTTTTTTACCTTATAGATGGCAGAAACTTTGTAAAATGGAGCACTGTTGAATCCCATAATTTGTCGCTCTCTTTCGACGACAAGTTTTACTGCAACAGATTGTACACGACCTGCAGAAAGTTTATTTTTTACTTTTTTCCAAAGAATTTCTGAAAGCTCAAAACCCACTAATCTATCAAGTATCCTTCTTGCTTGTTGAGCATTCACTAGATTAAGATCAACAGTCCGTGGTTGGGTTATCGCTTTTTGTATGGCTGGTTTGGTAATTTCTCTAAAAACAATTCTTTTGGTAGATTGAGCGTCTAAGCCTAACACTTCGCAGAGGTGCCAAGAAATGGCTTCACCTTCACGGTCCTCATCCGTTGCTAACCAAACGGTTTCTACTTTCTTAACCCAGTCTTTTAAATCTTTAACAACTCTTTCTTTATCTGGGGAAACGACGTAATTAGGTTCAAATCTATTTTCTTTATCAACGCCTTTATTGCCTTTTTCTAAGTCACGAACGTGACCGAAGCTTGACTTCACTTTGAAGTCTTTACCTAGGTATTTTTCTATTGTTTTGGCTTTTGCCGGTGACTCAACAATCAACAAATTCGAAGCCATAGGGTGATTATTTTTAAATTAATTTCCGTAAATATTATAAACCAGAGAACAAATAAAGAACCAAAAAACAATTCAAAAGTTTCAAATTTAATTTTTGACGGGCAGCAAAAGTAAAAAAAAATAGTAATTACAAGGCTTAAAAACTATTAATTATAGGAACAAAGGACTCAACCTTCAAAGAAGCCCCACCGACTAAACCTCCGTCAACATCAGCATTTGAAAACAAATCTTTAGCGTTTGCAGGTTTAACACTACCTCCATATAATATAGAAACTTCCTTTGATGCTGCCTCTCCGTATTGGTTTTTAACAGCATTTCTTATGAATGCATGCATATCTTGAGCTTGTTGAGGGCTTGCTGTCTTACCAGTGCCTATTGCCCATATAGGTTCATAAGCGATGATGACACTTTTTAAATTTTCTGCAGAAATATTGAATAAGCCATTCTTTAGCTGATTTGCGACAAAATCTTCTTGTTTATTCCCTTCTCTTATATTTAATGGCTCGCCACAACAGAAAATCACTTTTAATCCTTTGCTCAAAACTGTCTTTATTTTCTGAGCCAAAAGTTCATCACTTTCTCCATAAATTGTTCTTCTTTCAGAATGGCCAATAATAATGTAATCTACGCCTACCGATATTAATTGATCCAAGCTGACTTCACCAGTAAAGGCTCCTTTTTCGTGTTCATTGCAATTTTGTGCTGCAAGATGAACCTTGTTGTTTTGATTTGTGTGAAGCGAACAAGAGTACAAAAAAGGATAAGGAACACCTAAGATTACTTCAACATCATTTGGAATTTGTTCTTTAGATACTTGATGCGCAAGCTCTACAGATTGGTCCAAATTCAAATTCATCTTCCAATTTCCAGCGGCAATATTTTTTCTCATTATTAATAAATTTTATAATTTGATCTTTGAAAAATTAAAACAAGCTTCTTCAAAATGGATACTAAAATAGAATAAAATATTTTTACCTTTAGCATAACAAGAGCCCATCATGAAATTTGGCAAGTTAAATGATATAGAATCCATAGATTTTAGCCTGCCTGAGGATCATATTGGTACAAGTCAGTTGTTTGAAAAGTTGAGTAAAAGTAATAAAGATCCAAAAATATATATTGGAACGACCGGTTGGAGCAACAAGGAATGGAAGGGAATTTATTATCCGCAAAAGGCAGCTAGTAGTACTTACTTGAGCCACTATGCAGGTTTGTTAAATTCCATCGAACTTAATACCACACATTATAGAATACCAAGTTTTGACCATGTATTGGACTGGAAGAAAAAAGTGAATGAATCCTTTAAATTTTGTCCAAAAATTCCTCAATCCATTAGTCATCGTGGATCTTTACGAACTAAAAAAGAACTTTTACAAAATTTTTATGATGTAATTCAAAAATTGGAAGGTAATTTAGGCATATGCTTTATGCAATTGCCAGATTATTTTGGTGTTGAAAATCTAGGGAATTTGAAACACTTCCTGGTAAATCTACCCTCACGCATCCCATTTGCTGTTGAAATCAGAAATAAAAACTGGTTTTCAAACGAAAAAGAACAAACCGATTTATTTCAGTTTTTTGAATTACATCATATTACAACCGTCATTACTGACGTAGCAGGCAGAAGGGATGTCTTACACCAAAGATTATGTACTGACAAGCTGATCATCCGCTTTGTTGGAAATAGCCTCCACAATACCGATTACCAAAGGTTAGATCAATGGATCATTAAACTTGAACAATGGATCAAACAGGGTCTAAATGAAGTTCATTTCTTTTTCCATCAACCCAGTATGAAATTGGTTCCTGATACCATTAATTACTTTGCTAATCAAAGTAATCTACGTGGGAATCTACCAAAAATACACTTAATGGATAAAATAAACTCCCAGAATACGCAGCTAGAGTTGTTTTAAACCGTATAGAATCATTGATAAACAGTAAATTTCATGGAAGATTTTCCGTACATACATCGGGACATTAGTTGGTTAGCCTTTAATCACAGGGTTTTGCAAGAAGCAAAAGACCCATCTGTACCATTAATGGAAAAACTAAAATTTCTTGCTATTTACTCATCCAACTTGAATGAATTTTTCAGAATTCGGGTGGCCAACCACAGAAATTTAGTAAGGCTTGGGAAAAAGACAAAGAAAAAATTAGAATTTGACCCTAAATCTGTATTGAAAGAAATTTTCAAAATACTCAATGATCAACAATTAGAGTTCAGTGAAATTTTCGAAGAGCAAATTATTCCATCCTTAAAAAAACAAAGCATTCACCTATTAAGGAGAACTGATCTTAATGGAGAACAAAAAGAATTTGTTGAAAATTATTTTAAGGACAATTTACTTCCTTTTGTTCAGCCTGTGCTTCTTTTAGCGGGCAAAGTCAAACCATTCTTAAATAATGCAGCGCTTTACCTAACCATATTTATGTTAGATAAGGAGACCAATACAGAGGAATATGCCATCGTAAAAATACCTTCCGATCATTTACCAAGATTTGTATTATTGCCACAAAATGGTCAGGCAAAGAAAATGATCATGTTGGATGATATCGTAAGACACAACATTCAATCTTTGTTTCCAGGTTACGACATTATCGATACTTATAGTATAAAGCTGACAAGAGATGCAGAACTTTACATCGATGATGAATTTTCAGGGGATCTAATTTCAAAAATAAAATCAAGTTTAGGAAAGAGAAATGTTGGCCCTGCTTCTAGGTTTGTTTTTGATCGGGAAATGCCGATGAACCTTCTCCAATTTTTGGTGGATAACTTTGAATTAAACAAATATGACCTTTTTCCAGAAGGTCGATACCATAATAATTTTGACTTTTTCCAATTTCCAGACTTTGGATACAATCATTTAAAAAATACACCACTTCCTCCGCTACCCTATCCTCCTCTTGAAGAAGCGGAAGACTTTTGGGGAAAGATAAAAGAACAAGATCACCTAATTCATGTACCTTATCATTCTTATGAATCTGTAGTTCAGTTTTTCGAAAAAGCATCTGTAGATCCTAAAGTAACTCATATTAAAATTGTTCAATATAGGGTGGCAAAAAAGTCACGAATAATGAATGCCTTAATCGAAGCAGTAAAGCATGGCAAACAAGTGAGCGCTTTTATAGAAGTTAAAGCCCGCTTCGATGAGGAAGCGAATTTAGAATGGGGTGAAAGATTAGAAGCAGCCGGGGTAAGTGTTCACTATAGCTTTCCTGGATTAAAAGTACATGCAAAAACTGCCTTGATCAGACGTGAAGAAGAAGGAGAAACTAAACTATACAGTTACCTCAGTACAGGTAATTTCAACGAAGATACTGCTACCATTTATAGTGACTTTGGTTTATTCACTGCAGATCCAAGACTGGTTAACGAAGTGGCCAGATTATTTTCATTTTTAGAAACGGTAAAATTACCAACTCAAACATTCGAACATTTATTAGTAGGTCAATTTAATTTAAGACCACAATTAGAAAAATACATTGCCCAAGAAATTAAAAACGCCAAAAACGGAAAAGAAGCCTCCATCACACTTAAATTAAATAGTCTCCAAGACATGGATATGATCGAACGATTATACTTAGCAGATCAAGCAGGGGTGAAAGTTAATTTAATTGTTCGTGGTATTTGTTCTTTAATTCCTAAAGTGAAAGGTTATAGTGAAAATATTTCTGCAGTCAGCATTGTTGATCGTTTTCTAGAACATGCTAGAGTATTTATTTTTCATAATAATGGTAAAGAAAAGATCTATTTATCTTCGGCTGATTGGATGGTTAGAAACCTAAGTTATCGGATTGAAACAGTTTTTCCTATTTACGACAAGGAGATCAGAAAACAAATTCGTGACTTTATCAGAATCCAACAACACGATAATACAAAGGCTAGGATCATCGATGAGTTTGGATCAAATGAATATCGAAAGGACAAAAGCGATCTTGCTGTTCGTTCCCAACTTGAAACCTATTTTTACATTAAAAGACATATGGAGCATAGTCAGTTTGACGTTTAATTTAGTCCTCTAAATCTATCCTTATTCCTCCTTGCTCTTTTTTCTTGCCTATTTTAAATTGAATAGATAACATATAGTATCTTGACAAATTGATAAAGTTTGTTTCGTAAACGGAGTTTAAATCTCCAAATCTTTCGTATCCTATGTTTTGATTGAATAAATCGTAAACAGCAATACCTAAGTCTAATCTATTTTTTAGGAATTGTTTCGATAAGCTTAATTCTACTAAATTGAATGAAGGTTCATCACCAAAAAAGTTATTGGTATTTTTAGTAAAGTCATATTTAGCTGAAAAAACAAATGCTTTCGGCAAATACCAATCAAAGTCGAAAAAATAAGAAGACCTTGAAAATTTTTGATTAAAATCAGGATTCTCCTCATAGCTTTTTAAATCCCAATCCCATAAAGCTCCAACACTTATTTCAATTTTGTCCGTATTTTTATTACTAAAGCTTGCTTTAAGATTATAGTTTTCATGATTAACTCCAGACGCTTGGCCATTGATGAAACTGTCATAATTTGCTAGACTGGTTCGCATCCTAATTTTGTATTTCAACTTTAAGGCATTTAAAGGTCGAGAAAAATCAAAATGAGTATTGAAGGCATTATACTTTTTCGTGTTAATTGGAGATACCATTTGAATCAGATTGTCATCTATATCAATCTTATTTACTATTCGATCTTTTGTTGAAACGTAATCTATGTTCCCAATAAAATGCATAAAGCTAAAATTATCAAAATAATGGAAGGAAAGTCCTAGGCTGCGTTCATAAGATGGTCTCAAAAAAGGATTTCCTGTAAATTCAAAATTTGGTCTTTGATTATTTATTATGGGAAGCATCTGCTCCAGTCTAGGAGCAATGATCGTTGTTTTATACCTTAATTTTGCATTTCCTCCTTTTACTTTAAGCTCAATATTTGCAAAAGGCAAAAGATTGGTAAAGTTATCATCCACTAAACCTTGATCAGTATTTAAACTACCTTTCAAATTTGTATGCTGTACCTTAAGTCCAATTTGCGATCTGAATTTTCTATTGTTCCTCCTCAAGCTTAATCCAGCTAAATGATAATCATACTCTTTTTTATACAGAGCACTTGATGCAACATCTTTTTGCCTTTTATTATCTAGCAGATTAAAAAAAATTCTTTGAGGAGTTTCTATACTTTTCGCAAATGAGTAATCTGTCGAAATAAATATTTTATGCACTAAAGGTTCAGTATAAGTTGCCCTAAATTCCGCTTCAAGTAAATCATTGTCATAAACTTGATCTTGCAATAAAGAGTCACGATTGTTGAATTGATCATTTAGTATATTTATATTTTCTTCTGATTTTTCAATTTCGTTATTAAGTGAAATCGAACTAATAAAACTTCTTCCTTTTAATTCAAATTTTCTTTTGAATGTCGTTTGTGTTTTCCAATTGAATTCATGAGCATCTGCATTAAAAAATGAATTACTTGAACCTAAAAATGAATCCATTAAAGAATAAGTAGAAAACTCATCTGATTTATCATTAAACTCGTTATAATCTAAATTATTCAAGAAAACTAATTCAGCAAATGGATTCAATTTAATTTTAAGTTTCGTATTTAATCCATGGGATAAATCATTCCTTGCTGACAACGTTTCTTCGCTTGTTACAAAATTAGATTCATCATAAAAACCCCATTGTGAAGCATTTTGGTCTAATTTATTTTTTCTATTATTTAAAATATAATGGCTATTAAAGAGGATATTTTTTGAAAAATCATAATTGAAATTCAGGCCAGTTGACAAAGATTCATTTAGGCCATTTGGCATTAATAATCGTTCGGACAAATTAAGATCTCCGTTGGCTAAGGCATTTGAAAGGCCTCCTAAAAATTCAATCTTATCATTTATAGTAAAAGTTTCTTCATTCAAATTGTTAGCGGCAAATATCAGTGAGCTTTGCATTTTTGGATTAAACCTAAAATAGTTCAACTTTGCTGAATAAGTATCTTCAGTACCTAAAGCGAGTCGGGCAGATCCAAATCCTCCTTGTTTGTAATCTTCTTTTAATTTTAAATTAATGGTCTTTTCTTCTTCTCCATCATCAACCCCAGTAAACTCTGCCACTTCTGATTTTTTATCAAACACTTGCACTTTTTCGACAGCTATGGCTTCGAGATTCTTTGTTGCCATTTTGGGATCAGAACCAAAAAATTCTTTACCATCTACTAAAACATTTTTCACATCCTTTCCTTGAGCTTTAATGTTTCCATTTCTTTCCACCTCAATGCCTGGTAACTTTTTTAATAGATCTTCAACAGTGGCATGCGTTTTTGTTTTGAAAGCCGCAGCATTGTAAGAAATTGTATCGCCATTTATGCCCATAGGAATGTGCTCAGCAGTAATAGTAACCTCTTGCAAGACTTCAGTTGATTCTTTTAGAATGATGGTGGGCAATATTACATCTCTTTTTGAATCATGGACAATGTGAATAAATTCATTATGGTTAGTGTAAGAGACGTAAGAAACCTGTAAAACAAATTTAGCTAGAGGCAAATTTTTAAAAGCAAACTCTCCATCATTGTTTGTCAAACAAAAAGAATAAATGGTCGAATCAGGAAGATTTAACAGTACTATTGTCGCTCCAATGAGTGGTTCTGATTCGTTATTAAATACTTTGCCGCTTAAATTGTTTTGCGCAAAAGATGCTAGACTAACAGAAAACAAAAAAGAAAAAAGAAAATACTTCATAATTTCAAGAATTTGATTTACTATTTGGTTTCATTTAGGATCTGATCAATTCCTTTGCGTAGAATACATTTTCTTTATTTCTTCTTCTTTCTCAATTCTTATTTTCTCAAACTGGTCTTCACTAACTTTTTTTCCATCATTTGGTGGGTTTATCTCGGACAGCTTTTCACCATCAAGGTCAATTTTTGTAGCTATAATTTCTCTTTCATTCTCGTTTACAGATACCATTAAAATCGCACCTGGTAATCCATGATAAGCATCAGGTCCAAACTGACAGGGAATAGCACTTGTAAACCATGCTACAATGAATTCTTCATCATTTTCAATGACTGCTTTTTGGCATTCATAGCCTAAGTATTTAATTTTTTCTCCTGTTAGTTTCCAATCCATTTTTTGAAGCAAATCTTCGACGATGAAGGCCTTACCCATAATGCCTTTTTGATGCACCTTATTATTTTCGCTTAAATTTTTGTAAAGCACTTCTTCGACCTCATCATCCATTCTGATTTGGATTTTGAACGAGCCATCATCAGATTCCATATTGACATCTTCAACTGCTTCGCCTTTACAATTTTTGTATATTGATTCATTAGCTTTGAAAAGTAATTCCTTTTTCAAAGTTTTAGCATCAGGAATCATTTTTTTCATTTCTTCACTTAAACCTTCTATCTGTATATCAAACTTTATGGTTTCCTCATAAATGATTCTACCAATGTTTTGTGCATTCAACATTTGACCAAAGAATAGCTGGGCTAATACAATTGCAAGAATCTTCATTTTTTCATTTTTTTAATTAAATAATAAGTCAAAATTAGGGGAAGCAAGAGGCAGATCAGGTTAATCAACGTATATATTAAGTTAATTAAGGTTAATGTAGCTTGATAGGTCTTCAACAATGAATTACCTTTATATCATGAATAAAAAGATGCTGAAAGATGGATTTAGGTTACCTATGCTATTGAGCATGTTTTTGCTTTTTGGATTTTTGAGCTATTTTATTTACACGGAGTTTATAAATGAGGAAGAGAATATCTTAATAGAAAAACGCGAAAAAGTTTTTAAGGAAGCTTTTAGCAAATTGGAAAATTTTCCAACAGGAGAAAAACTCAAGCTTGAAGCAAAACCTACAACTTGGGAAATTGATAGTATAAACAATAACATTGCTCTATCTTTTAAGCACCTTACAGATTCTTCCACTTTACAAGTAGATGCAGAGATTAGTGTCCCAGAACATAAAAATAGCGCCATCATTTATTCTGATTTTGACAAGGAAACTCCTGCTATCCAAGCTTTAGATTCTGTATCTGCTCTTGTCAAAAAAATCAAATCAACTGAGAACTTAATCATAAAAGATGCAGATAAAGGAATTTATGGAGATGCTAAAATTGGTATAGTAAAAATTACGGATGAAGATGGGAAAGTATCCCTTTCGGTGACAGGTGTGGAAGTAAAGTCAATACATGTATTAAAAAGAATCCTCCCTCAAATTTTATTCTCTCTACTTCTTTTGGGAATTGTTGGAATTTCTTTTTACTTGAGTTCAAGAACACTCAAACGTGAAAGAGAACTTGCATTGTTAAGAAATGATTTGATGTCCAATATGTCGCATGAATTAAAAACCCCAATAAGTACGGTGGGAGTAGCCCTTGAAGCATTAAGTAATTTTGATGCTGCCAACGACCCAAAATTAAGAAAGGAGTACATCGATATTTCTAGATCGGAAGTAAAAAGACTTGGATTATTGGTAGATAAAGCTCTGAACATAAGTTTGTTTGAGCAAGGCAAATTTATCTACGAAAAGCAAACTATAAATTTAAATGAAGAAATTGAACGAATCTTAAAAACACTTAATGTCCAATTAAAAAACAATCAAGCAAAGATTGAATATGTAAAGTCCGGATCTAACTTTCGAGTCAAGGTTGACAAAACTCACCTAATAAATGTCATTCATAATTTAATTGAAAATGCCATTAAATATTCCTCAGATTCTGCCGAAATATTTATTCAGCTGAAAGAAGATGCAGGACAATTAAAACTCTCCATCAAAGATAATGGAATTGGAATTCCAAGCATTTACCAAAACAAGGTATTTGATAAATTTTTTAGAGTTCCGCAAGGAAATAAGCACAATGTAAAAGGACACGGTCTTGGTCTTAGCTATGTAAAAGAGGTCATAACAAATCAAGGTGGAAAAATATTGCTAGAAAGTGAAGAAGGTATTGGTTCAACTTTTACCTTAGAGCTCCCAAAGCTAAAAAATGAACTATGAGAAAAATACTTTATTTAGAAGATGAAAATTATTTAGGAAAAATTGTAAAAGAAAGTCTTAGCAGTAGAGGATATGAGATTAAACTATTGACAGATGGGGCAAGTGTGATGCGCAATTTCGATCAATTTAATCCTGATATTTGTGTACTTGATGTTATGGTTCCAAACATTGATGGTTTTACTCTGGGAAAATCCATCAAAGCCAAAAATCCTGATATGCCTATTATTTATCTCACAGCAAAAACACAAACAGAAGATGTTTTGCAAGGCTTCAAAGCTGGAGGAAATGATTACATCAAAAAACCTTTTAGTTTAGAGGAATTGATTGTCAGGATAGAAAACATCCTTGACTTAAACAATAAAAACGAAATTAAATTAGCAGCAATAATGCTTGGTGCTTATACCTTTGAAGCAGATAAATTTCGATTAACAATTGATAAAAAAGAAATTAAGCTTTCTCATCGTGAAAATGAATTGATCAAACTATTAGCGAATAATCAAAATAAACAAATAGACAGAAAAGTCATTTTGAAAAAACTATGGGGTGATGATTCTTTGTATAATTCCAGAAATTTAGATGTTTATATACGCAAATTAAGAGTTTACTTTGAAAGAGATCCAAGTATCAAATTAGTAACATTGAGAGGAGTAGGTTATTTTTTTTCTATTGATAAATAGCTTTTTATGTTTTACTAAGATGTAATAAAACAATCACAATACTTTAAGAATTAGTTTCACAAGCCTTATTTTATGAGTGTCAAGTCGCCTTTTAGAATAATTTTTTTGCCATTACTAAGTTCAACTTTAGCCCAATAGACAAAAACTCCTGGATCAATTTTTTTACTTCTAAATATTCCTTGCCACCCAAAGGAAGGATCATTTGCTTGAAAATTGTTTTCTTCAAAAACTTTATTTCCCCAACGATCATAAATAGATAGCTGTTCAATGTTTTGAATCAATCCATCTTTGGCATGAATGTAAAACACATCGTTTATGCCATCTCCATTTGGACTAAATGTATTAGGGATGTAGATGGCTGTTTCATTAAAAACTTCTATTAAAATCTGGTCAGTGGCTGGGCAATTATTTTCATCGTATGCAGTAATAGTTATTGTAGTATCTGAAAATATTTGCAGGTTTGGATTTAAGCAATTAATGCAGTCAACAATGGACGACCACTCAACATTAAGAACTTCAAAATTCGGGACAGCTTCTATCTGAATTTGGGTACCTGACAAAACAATTAAATCCGGACCTAAAGAAATTTGGAGCATTGGTGACTCTACCAGAATTTCAACTTCTTGGCTAGCTATGCATCCAGCTTCATCTTGGATTACAATTTCGTAAAAACCCGATGATAAATTTTCGAATAAATTAATTTCACTAAAATTAATCCCATCAATTGAATATTCGAATGGAGGGCTTCCGTATAAAGTATTTATAATTTCTATGCTTCCATTTTCATCACCAAAACAGATGGCATTATTAACGATTGTTTCAAATGAAATAGGTAAATAATTATACGATAAAATCACAAAACTATCACAACCATTCTCATTCAACAGAAAACTTGTGTCTTGTCCACTTGGAATGATGCAGGAAGTTTCTTCCAAATAGGTAAGATCGGATTCTAGTAAAGTTATTTCATTAATCAACAAGGAATCACAACCGTATTCATTTTTTAAAACATTCGTGAAGATTCCAATTTCATTTTCATCGCAACTAGTATTGTATAGATAAGTTGTATCTGATGGCAACAAAGTAGTTTCGATGATCACGATAGAATCGCAGCCAAAAACATTTGTCAAAAATAATTCTTGTAATCCAGCTATTGAAGGATCACAGGTCTCAAAAAACAATTCAACATAATCTGATGAAGCCAAAGCAGTAGTAAGTCTCACTATCGAATCACAGCCATAAATATTTGTAAAGTAAATTTCCTGAAAGCCCGATTCTAATGGATCACAGGTTATAGCAGATAATATTGTTGTATCGCTTGGAAGTAAACT
>CALDYJ010000168.1 GCA_937941095.1 uncultured Saprospiraceae bacterium
TCGTTTTGGTCATCTAAAAACCAATTTTGAATGAAACTACTATCTTTTAAGTTTTCATCATCAAACTGTGGAGTTTGAGTGCTAGGCATTTGAGCACGAACCTGACTCATTAATTCTGAATAGGTAACTTTTGGATTGCTCTCAAATAGCTTTCGCATTTTAAGTGAGAAAACGCCTTCCATTTTACCGTTTTCTACTTCTTCTTGGGCAAATTGTTCATCTCCACAAGCGGCTAAGGCTAAAATAGATGCCTTCGGTTTTAGATCTAAGGAAAGAGCACTTCTAGTATTAAGGAATTTAAATTCATTGTTTTCTTTTAGCGTTTGTTCGATGAGTTCCCTCGAGATATATCTTGTGTTTTCTGGCTCCTCTTTTTTCTTTTGTAAGTCTTCAAAATTTATTTGTCTGGAGATACTCCCACTGTGGCAACAATCAAAGATGAGGAGGATTTTCACCCCTTCTTTAAAGTTAGCAAGGGCTGATTCCACGTAATCATCTATTAGGATTCCATCATAGCAAACCCAAGCTTCATCCTTTTTGTCTTTCTCATCACCATTTTTGTCTGGGACAGGGCCTCCATGTCCAGCATAAGTTAAAATGAAAAAATCTCCAGGATTCAGTTTTTGAGCTAAGCGTCTAAGGTTTGCCAATATGGTTTCCCTTTTAGGTAAGCGTTCTTCTACTTCATCATTAAAGTCTGAATAAAGTTTTATCTGTTCAGCTAGCTTATTTCCATGTTTTGCCTTTACCATTTTTGCCATATTTCGCATATCATTGACACAACCACTTAGGTCTTTAACCCTTTCACTGTAATAAGTTCGATCCAAAGTGTTGACTCCTATATGCATTGCATACACATTTCCTTTATTCATTTTATTAGGTTTTTTTGATTTTTTTAATAATCCTGTTTCGTGGATGGCTTTAGCTGCATTGACTAAACCATGGCCGAATTGTTGACTATAATTTCTTGAATCATAAGCATTGGCATTACCAATCTTTACACAAGAATTGATAAGAATTTGTCTAATTTCAGTTGCTTTTAAGTCTGGATCACTTTCCAACATTAAAGCAATTACTCCAGCTACTCCGGGACAAGATGCCGAAGTACCAGTAAAGAGATCAAAATAATCTCCTGCAGCATACCCGGGTGAACCTGTCCTATCTGCAACAACAACTCCTGTTTGATTGATTGGATTTTGTTGTTGATCAAATTCGAAATCCCCACTTGGAAAAACGCAGAATAGGGGAGCCCCATAATCTGTATAAATGGTAGATTTTAAGTTTTTATTTACGGAAGCAATAGCAAGAACTTCTGGATGAGAAGCATAGCCATCAAATTTTATTTTTTCATTCCCGTTGCCGGCAGCGAATAAAATTGTGCATCCTTTTCCATCTCTTCCTTTCTTAGCAGCGTACTCGATGGCTAAGCTGGTGTGGTCAGGTATGGGATAATAGATTTCATTATCGTTTGGATCCGTAATGTTGCCATCTGGAGGTCCCCAACTGCAAGAAATGATATCGGCTCCAGCTTTTACAGCCTCGTAAAAAGCTTCTGCTTCCAGAACAGATCCTAATCCTTTCGAGCGAATGACAATTAGTTTCGCCTCAGGTGCTACTCCTTTGAGGTATTTATCATTTGCCACTGCAATACTAGCACAGGCGGTACCGTGCCCTTCTTCATTAAAGCGATGAACCGCTTTTCTTTCGCCTTTTTTGTCTAGCATATCTTTGCTAAACAAGATTTTATTTTCAAAAGCTTTATGTTTTAAATCAATGCCATCATCTATCACACAAATTTTTACACCTTTTCCTTTACTTTTTTTCCAGGCAGCTTTTGCATCAATAAGATCAAGTGACCAATTAGTATTCAGTGTGACATCGAAATAGTATTTGTCCAGATCACTTTTTAGTTGCTTTCTTTTTGAAATGAGTTCGGGCTGGCAGTATTCAACTTCTGGTAAAGCGTGCAGTTGTTCGGCAATATCAAAAATCACCTGACCTTTTTTCAAGGATTCTACAAAAAAAGCATTTTTACTAAAGTTTAATTTTATCTCTTTAAGTAGGAGATGGTGTTTTTGTATTATTGAATGGCAATCTGCTTCTGATAAGTGATCTTTAAATTTTATGAAGATGTTTTCGGTATAAATTTGGTATAAACCATTATTCTCATATTGCATCAATCTGCCAGCATAGTCTACTTGCTCTACTTTTTTTAGGGTAGACCTTAGTTTGTTTCTTATCTGGAGACATTCATTTTTGTTGGCGCCTTTTATGGCTAATACATAAGCATTTGCTTCAGGAAAATGAGCTATTTCGGAAAGTTTATGTTTGATGGATTTATAATACTCATGATCCATCAATGCTTCTTCAAGCGCAATGTTAGCTTTCAAGCGAATGATTAATTTATCATCGCTGTCTACCAACTTAAGGGGCTTAGATTTATCACCTTTTAGGATCAGGTTTTTCATCAGGTATTTTAAATTGTTTACAAAGCATAACAATGACATGAGATACTCATGCATCATGCAATAAAAATGTTTTCAATTTTTTATTTGTCTAAAGACAAATTTTACCTGAGTGCCTGGAAGGCTTTTGTAAATCGGTTGATGTATTTTTTTGAAGATATAGAATTTATTTCAAATATTCTGAAATTGAGATTAAAGAAATTCAACTTGGTAACTAAATCTATACAATGACGAACGTCAAACAAAGGTCTGGTAGACCTTTGCAGAGAGGAACTGGCGAAAACTTGAGCCAGCTAGTTAGCGCTCTTTAAAAAGACTATCCCTTAATAAGGAAATGCTTTGATTCCTCTACGGGAAAAAACACCTTAGCTAAAGCTGATTGTTTTGTGGAAAAAACCCCGTAAGCTGGACTTTTTTTCTTAATTAAATGTAAACATTTTATGCTCTTAGCTTTTATATTATAAAGGTGCATTTTTCATTAACATCTGGCAGAGTACTGGCAGAGTTTAGAGCACCTGTTTTAAATAACTTAGCTAATTCTGTTATTAGTGATTCATATACACAAGCTTTACTTTTGTCATTGCTATTAATATTGTTTTATTATTTCCGGCCTTGTATTTTCAATATAATTAATAATCATTCCTTTTTCATCTATCTCTAGAAAATAATAGCTTAGTAAGATTTCAATATAATCTGGACTACCTTGTACCAAAACTCTTTGAATTACTTGTGTAAAATCACCTCGTTGCATGTTTGTCGGGATTATCGAATCGTCATCTAAGCCTATCATCGGAGAAAAATAAAAAATACAACGATGTTTATCTAGCAATTCAGCTTCATTCGATGTAGTATAAACAAATTTGTCTCCTAGCGATTTTGGAATTTGTAATTTTAAACTTGACTGGGACCAATTCTTGTTGGATTTTTTTAAATGATCAAGTATTTCATCTTTAAATTTGATAAATTCAAAATTGTGAATATCTCTAAATTTCAAATTTGGATTGATATAAGTTACCTGACCTTCTTTTAAATTCTCAGTATTTATCAATTTTAATAAATATTCCATCCATTCACTTTTACTTCCAACATCTTTAGGAATAGATTTATTATGAAGATTTTTACTGCATCCAAATAGAATAAATGAAATAAATAGAATTGCTCTTGACATGGCTTCATAAATATAGACAAAAACACCTCAGCAAAAGCTGAAGTGTTTTTGTAGACGTAGGATGACGAACGTAAAACAAAGGTCTGGTAGACCTTTGTAGAGAGGAACTGGCGAAAACTTGAGCCAGCAAACACACTCTCCGATAAAGCTGAATCATGATTGGTTGCTTGAACACGCTTCGATTCCCATACGGGCAAAAAAAAACACCTCAGCAAAAGCTGAAGTGTATTTGTAGCCCGTAGGATGACGAAAGCA
>CALDYJ010000169.1 GCA_937941095.1 uncultured Saprospiraceae bacterium
CTTGATCCAAACAAACATGACGTGTTTACCAGACCTGAATACCGTGAAAAGTGGTTGTTGAAACAGATTGGAAATCAAGGAGTTGGGTAACGTTAGTCAGTATTAAGAAATAATGAGATACATAATATACTGCTACTAATAATAAGTTCCGGAAACACAAAAGAATCAAATTCAAAAATGGAAATTGGTGAATTACTGAGTAAACATAGAGAAGCGTATATAAAATTCTTTAAGCGTCAAAAATCTAATTGCGAAGGAGTATCTGAAGCTCTTCTTGAGATGAAAAATGATGAACAAGAAGAAATTTATTGTTTATACCGATTTGATTGCCTCGGAAGAAATGAAGATGATTCATTCAAAATTATCGAGTTTAATAATGACACGTATCTAAATCATCAGCAAATAGAATTTGAATATAAGGGACTTAAAATTGAATTAAACCCATTTTTCTGGAATGGCTGTGAAATTCAATTCAAGGACAAAGGATATAAATTTGATACATATATTGAGTGGGCAAAAAAATGGATTGATATTGAAGATAAAAATGAAAATAATACAGATATAGAACTTGCGGAATTAATTCATAATGTTCAACCACCAGTTTTAGAAAAAGAGGTATATACCCTTTCAATTGACTTTGGTACATCTAAAGTCGAAGCATTTTTAGAGTTATTCAAAATACTTAAAGGGATTGGTGTAAACAGAATTAAAATTGATTCAAAATCTATGTTCGAAGAATGAGAACTGTCTACAATAATGTGTACGATGTTCACCTCCCTTTCGGTTGGCACGACTCATACACTAGACCGCTACCTGTAAACAGAAAGAAAAATAAAGACCGCGAATGAAATTCTATTCTGGAGGATATTATCTAATCAAACCAAGAAAAACAGACTTTGGAAGCATAAAGAATAAGAAATTCTTTACTTGCAGTTCATGTATAAATGATACACTAATAGATACCTGGGCAATTTCGTGGGCTACGCCAAGTGAGCATCAAATTAAAGAACTAAGAGAAAAGTTTAGAATTAGCGAAGCAAAACAAAAGGAGATTCAAAATTGGTCGGATAAGAAACTTGAAGAAAATCGTATTGGATGGCATCAAGTATTTTCAGATTTAGAAACCATAAAAGAATATTCTGACAAATATTTCAGCCACATTAAGGAGAAAGAAATTTTACAAATACTTTTTCCGAGAGATGAAAGAGAAAGTTTTTTAACTGAGTTTGCTCCTAAAAAAAAAGAATATGGAACATTGGGAATTTATGACAACCTAAAAAAGAAGATTGTTGAGAAAGAAATCAATAATGAAGAATTTGTTGGATTCGATTTAATTGGAGTTGAACTTGGAGGAGATTTTCACACATTCCATTGTCATGATATAGCAACGGATCTTGAGAGTAAATTTGGTATTGAATTAAATGAATATGGATTAATAAAGGAAATTGCAAATCACAAGGAAATTATTGACTACATGAATGATGATAAAAATGGATTTGAACCAGTTCCTTGGTACTTAGTGAAAGTGAAAAAGAAAAGAAGCCAACAGATAACAAACAATGATCATGTCAGATTGCCATCGCTAAGCCTGCTCCATATCACCTATACACAATCACCCATTAAAAAATGATTTTCAGAAATAAAGATAAAAAGCAAAAAAAACATAAGGCAAGGATACAATCAATGCTAGCCAAAGAAATGCAATTAAGAACAATTGAATATCTACCAAGATTGCCAAAATTTATAAAGTTTTTTAGAATTTCTTTCGAGGGAGATTTAGATTACTCATATAAACTGATTGTCAAAACTAATTTGAAAGAAGAAGTACTTTACGCACAGGTTACAGAAATTCTATGGTTTGTAAGAGTTATTGCATTTTGGAAAGAAGATCAAGGAAAATGGAAAAGAATATACTTTGAAAAGGTAACCGATTGATTACAATTCATCACCACACCATGCATAAAAGGAAGCTATGATCAAAATGGAAACATCATTCAAAACATAAGCCCTAAAACCTGACAAACTTTCACATTGTGCCTAACCCAATTATTTCCAAATACCTAAAAAGAAGAAGTAAAAGTTTTGCTCTCGAATTAATGGAATACATCTAATAAAAAAAATCCCTAATTTTGATTAAGTCAAATGAAAATAGGCTAGCTGTGAAAACATATACCATCAGGCATGCTAATAGAATTCTTTTTAATACCTAAGATCATGAAAGCTTCAATCCTCAATCTTCTCTTGTTTTTATTTTTACCATTAATAGCAATTTGTCAAAATCCTTATTCAATTTCTCCAGAATCATTTGATCAGGCCTTCAATGAGGACTTAAATACTGTTACTTATTTGAGATTTGAAGGCCTTATGGAAAACACTGCAGATACTGCAATCAGCATTAACTGGGACATAGTAGACATCGATCTTCCAATAGAATGGGGATTGTCGGTGAGCGATAAAGACATGAGTTACCCACCAGGACCACAGATTACTACAAGCAATGGAAATCCAATAATTTTTGATGCAAACGAATCAGAGATTCCATTTAATGTAGATGTTTATCCAAAAGAAACTCCAGGTTGCGGAGAGTTTAATGTGATAATTACCTTAGCGCAAACTGGATTTGTATTAGATACCATTGAATATCGTGTGTCCATTAATGATGATGACTGCTCCATTACCTCGATTGGTGAACAAGCTTTTAATGAAGCCATAGAATTATTCCCAAATCCTTTTGTTAATTATTTAAGAATAAATACAAGTGCTAAAATAGAGTCTACAAAGATTTACAATTCAAATGGCATTACAATATTGAGAGCATTGAACAATTCTAATACTTTAAACTTATCAAAATTGGAAGCAGGTCTGTATTATTTGGAAATAGTTTTTGCTAATGGCCGTAGAACGGTAAAAAAGATTCTGAAAGAAAAGTAAATGAGCTGTAATGAAAAGAAAGAATCGTTACAGGATCTCATCAGTTTAAAAACTATCTAAGCAAAAACTCACCTTGACGATCACTTCACAAATTATAAATCAAGGCAGCACCAAGCATAAAATAATCATCGATGGTCAATGCCTAAGTTTTGCTCAATGGATTGAAGGATGCAAGCACCTCCACACAATCCCCAAAAATTCCTACTTTTGCTCCTCTAAATCAAAATCATGCAAAAGCTAATCCTATATATAGTATCCTTATTGCTACTTTTTTCTTGTGGAAAGGATTCTTCCTCCTCCGCATCGGGCAAAACAGTCTTTAAATACAATCAGCCTTCTAACATTACTTCCCTTGATCCTGCATTTGCGAAAAGCCAAAACAACATCTGGGCTGTAGATCACTTATACAATAGATTGGTGGAGTTAGATGCTGATTTAAATGTGCAAGGGGCCATTGCCAAAAGCTGGGAAATCTCTGAAGACGGACTGCGGTATACCTTTAACTTACGTGATGATGTCCTCTTTCATGAGAATGAATGTTTTACGGATGCTGGACAAAGAAAGGTAAATGCAGAAGATGTGAAATACAGTTTCGAAAGAATCATAAGTAAGGAGATAAATTCGCCAGGGTCTTGGATATTTGCAGATAGATTGAGGGGCCATGATCCCTTTGAAGTTAAAGATCCTCAAACTTTTGTATTGCACCTCAAAAAGGCCTTTAGACCGATGCTTGGCATATTGAGCATGCATTACTGTTCCATCGTACCCAAAGAAGCAGTGGAAAAGTACGGCAAAGAGTTTAGATCGAAGCCAGTAGGAACCGGTCCTTTTAAAATGAAAATATGGCTTGAAAATCAGAACCTATTTTTGACAAAAAATCCGGATTACTTTGAAGAAATCAATGGAACCAAGCTTCCATATTTAGACGCTGTCAAAGTGTCATTTATCGCAGATAGAAAAACAGCTTACTTGGAATTAAAAAAAGGAGAATTGGACTTGATTTCTGGAATGGAATCTTCTTTTGTCGATGAATTGCTCAATGAAAATGGAGAACTCAGACCGGAGCATCAGGACAAATTACAATTTCTCAAATCTCCCTTTTTAAACCTGGAATATTTGGGCATCAACATAAACACCACAGACATAAAGAGCCCTCTTAGAAAAAAAGCGTTTCGACAAGCACTGAATTTCGGTTTTGATCGAGACAAAATGCTCCAAAGTATGAGAAATAATGTAGGGAATGGTGCAGACTCTGGTGTCACCCCAATGGGCTTACCATCTTATGACCCCAAAGCAGTGCAAGGCTATAAATACGATCCAGAAAAAGCAAGAAAATTATTGGCAGCAGCGGGCTATCCCAATGGAAAAGGCTTGCCGACCATAGAAATTACCTCTGATCACAATTATGTAGACCTGGCTACTTTCATCAGTCGTCAATGGGAAGACATCGGCATAAAATCAAAGATCGTGGTTTTGGAATCTGCTACGCTAAGAAATAAGATGCGAAAAGGACAGGTATCTATGTTTAGAGGATCTTGGATCGCTGATTATCCAGACGCAGAAAACTATTTCTCCATGTTTTACAGCAAGAATCCGCCTCCTCCAAATTATACGCAGTTTACCAATAATGCCTTCGACAAGTTGTATGAAAAAGCTTTGTTGGAGAATAATGACGACGAGCGTTTTAAGCTTTACCAAAAGATGGAAAGTCTATTGATTGAAGAGGCACCAGCAGTCTTGTTGTTTTATGACCAAACCGCTATTTGCGCAGCTAAATCCATCCAAGGCTTGAGTAAAAATGCCTTGAATTTATTAGTTCTTAAGAAAGTAAAAAAAGGGGCTTAAATTAATGAGGTTATTGAGATATATTAATTAATTTTGATATATCGACCTGTCTGAGAACAAATAGTTGCATTATCCTTCAAAACTTTGTTTATTCCAGTAAATAGCTGTAATTCATGCATATAAAACCAAAAGGTATGTCTTTTAATAGGTATTTTTTGATCATTTCTGTTGTATTCTTCCAAGTGCTTTCTTTAAGCGCTCAATCGGATTGGAATCAAATCAATGACTTAGTTGACTATAAAGATCAATTGAAACAGTATCTAAAGGAGATAGACTCAAAACCAGGTGACCATGCTTTAGAAGCAAACATCGGCGAAGCTTACTTCATGCTGAACCAAATGTCTGAAGCTAGAACCTGGTTTGAAAAAGCCTTAAGCCAAATCCCATTAAAAAAGAAAAATCAATTACAATACGCGCAAACTTTGACGGCATTAGAAGATTATGCTGCCGCAAAGAATTGGTTTCTGATGTATGCCGAATCTGTCCCAGAAGTCGGTAAGCATTTTGCATCCAACATTGACATCATCGAAGAGATGAATAAAATCGCTCCAATTTTTAGTACCGAAGCCTTAAGCATCAATAGTAATCATGCTGAATTAAGTCCTTGCTTGCTTGGCAATCGTCTTTACTTTTTATCGAAGTCTTCTTACGGGACCAAATTGGCTTACGGAGACATCGATGACAAGGGACAAAACTTTGTTTACAAAGGTGAAATCAATACAGGCGTTAATCTAAATGAAGTGGCTTCTTTCTCTTTTTCTAGGGATAGAAAATGGGTGACTTATGCGAAGCAAAAATCCTTTTCAAACCAAAGGCAAATTCCAGAAGCTGGGATAAAATCAAGCATCCACATCGCGGAAGTTAGAGCAGATGGCGGCTGGATCAACAGTACAAATTTTGAATACAATAATGCGGGCTTTAATGTATTTAGCCCAAGTTTCGGCGAAGATGGCCAAACTTTATATTTCTCTTCAGATAGAATCGATGGTTTTGGCGGCATGGACATTTACATCTCCCAAAAGGTAGGCGGCAAATGGTCTTTTCCAGAAAATGCTGGTTCAATCATCAATAGCCCAGGTCATGAGATTTATCCATACCACAATGGCTCTTCCTTATACTTTTCTTCCAATTGGCATGAAGGCTACGGAGGTTATGATTTATTCAGAGCTGAAATGCAAGGCAATACAGGCAGCAAAGTATTTCACCAAGGTAGTAATGTCAATTCTTCAAGAGATGAATACGGCATCCAAATGTTAGCTTCCGGAGAAAATGGATTTTTCGTTTCTAACCGTTTAGGCGGATTAGGATTAGCAGATATCTATACGATAGGCAAAAAAGGTAGTGATTATAACCTAGTTGTGGTGGATCAAACGCATTCTACTTTTATTGAAGGCGCTATGGTAGACATGAGCCTATGCGGAGGGACCAGTGCTTTGACAGATGCCCGTGGTGTTTTTACCTTTCAGTTGAATAAGCCAGGTAATTGCGAAATGATCATCAAGAAAGACGGCTACCAGGAAGCTAAGCTGGTGGTTAGCGAATCAATGGGTACAGTTTACACCGTTTCTTTAATGAAATTAAGCGGAGCTGTTTCTTCTTCTGGAGTAGTGATTAACCCAGTTTCAGGACAAGGCGTAGGAGAGGTCATCATCACTGCTTCTAACCGACAAAGTGGTGCAGAAAAAAGAACAATAAGTGATCAAAATGGAAATTACACCTTAGCTTTAAAAGCAAAACAATCTTACATCGTTAGTTTTTCAAAAGCTGGATTCGAAACTTTAAACAAGTCGATTTCTACAGGGGTAGAGGTGAGCGGAGATGTCCTAGGAGTTACTGCCTTAGCACCATTTAATTCGGGTGTGGCAGATACAAGCATTCCTTCAAGCCCTACTCCAAGTCAAACACAAAGCCCTACTTATCCTTCCACGACTTCACCGAATACAAGTATAGAAACAGCTCCTTCTTCCTTAAGCAAAAATGGCTTTGCAGTTCAGATTGCTGCCATCAGACCGAATAAGCAAATCGATTTAAACCAATACAGTAGCCTCAACAGCACAGGCAATGTTTTTGTAGAAAATGGCGCTGATTACAACAGGGTGAGGGTTGGATTTTTTAATTCTAGAGCAGAAGCTGATGCGGCGCGAAATAAAATCAAAAGTTTGGGTTATCCTTCAGCTTATGTGGTGGAGCAAAAGTCGAAAATATCTAGTCAAGCGACGGTAATGGATTATCCAGATACGACCATTGATAAGAGTCCTCATGTGTACAGAATCAGACTTGCAGCTCTACAGAATGCTAGCAACTTCAATTACGAATTGGTTCAAAAGTACGGTCAAGTAGAAACGACGGTGAGCAATGGATTTACGGTGTTTTTCTTAAGCGGCATACAGAATGAAAAAACGGGTTTATCTTCTTTGCAGGCTTTGCAAGCGAATGGTTTTCCTGATGCTCAGTTGTTGGTTAAGAAGAATGGGATTTTTACTAAGGTGAGGTAAGAGTCGATAGTCGTTTGTCTTTCGTCCTTGGTGTTTTTTGAAATGGAAGTGTCCTCCGATTTTTTAACCACAAAGGTCACAAAGATTTACAAAAGATACAAAAGCTTTTCTTGCATATGCCGTGAACCGCTGTGCATCGCTGTGTTTAAACTTTTGAAAATAGTAAATAGTCCTTAGTAAATCGTAGATCGTTTATACTATCCTTAGTTTCAAAAAAACACGAAAGACAAAAGACAAAAGACCAAAAATAATCTAACAAATAAAACTAATTTCCAAAACAGACTTGGTCTCGGAAGTAATCTTATACCGTTCATCTATCCTTAATCCTGTTACCCAGATGATTTCTCCATTAGAAATGACTAAAGGGATCTTACTTTTTTGAATTCTATTGATGCCTAAGTTAGAAAAGAAATCTTGTAGTTTCTGATGTTTACCATTCATGCCTAATGGTTGGAATTTATCACCTTCTTTCCAATACCTAATTTCTATGGGTTCAGAAATGGCATCAAAGTCTAATTGAGCAATGCTATTGTCCTTATTGATTGCTTGTCCTACCTTCCATGGAAGGACTTCAAAGTGAAAGGCAGCATCATTAAAGGTGCAGCTCTTTTTAGAAAGGTCAATCTGCTTGGAGTCTAATACAACAGTTTCATTTTTGTAAATGCTTAAACTGTTTTTCACGTGTACTAATTTATAATCTGTACTTAAATGAATTTGTCCCTTACCTAAATTTTGGGCAAGAATGTCCTTCACCTGGCTGGCATTAAAACCAAATTCTTTCAGCAATTCATACAAGATGGTATCACTGTTTGGCTGTTCATAAAGCGCGGTAAGGTCTAGTGTGCACTTGTCTTTACTTTGGCTCAAAAAAGTCGACTTAGCTTTAGCAATGTGCTCCTGATAAATGGCCTTAGTTTCTTTGAGATTGTCTATGCTTTGAATAATGTTTTGATGATAGCTAGGATTTATTTCTTCAAGCAAAGGAAGCAATTGATTCCTGACTTTATTTCGGATGTATTTACTTTCCGCATTGGATGTATCTTCTCGGTAGGCAATTTTATTGTGATGAGCATAATCCAATAATTCTTCTTTAGAAAATGGATTAAGTGGTCTTATGATGTTTCCAGTTTGAATTGGTATACCTGTCAAACCATTGATGCCCGTCTTCGATAAGAGATTTATGAAAAATGATTCTATACTGTCGTCTTGATGATGAGCGGTAAGTACATAATCGTATCCATTTTGATCGCAGAGACTTTTAAACCAATCATAGCGTAAGCTCCTTGCAAGCATCTGCAAAGATTCTTTAGGATGCTTAGCTAATAATTCATTTGTATTAAAATCTATAAGGTGCACCAACTTGGCTTTTTGAACCCCAAGCCCACAAACAAGCTCAGCGTCAAGATCTGCATCTTCTCCGCGCAGTTGATAATTGCAATGTGCAATGCCATAGTCGAGGTTCAGTGCATCGAATAGATGAAGCATCACAGTAGAGTCCACCCCCCCGCTAACCGCTAGCAAGAATTTATATTTTTCCGGATTGGGAACAATACTTTTTAAAGATCTCGTAAATGCCTTAATCAAAGCTATTAATTTTAAAATGCAGCTTTGTAAAAGTAAAAGAAAAAAAATGATTATTAGCTAATGTGCAATTAGATAATTAGTCAATGTTACAGGTGAAACTATGGTGAAGAGCAAGAATAAATTTGTGGCTTTGTGGTAAAAAAATTACGATAGACTACAGTCGAAATACGATAGACTAAATCCTTTTGTAGTAAAAAATCGAAAGATCAAAGACCAAAGACTATCGACTAAATAAGACTGAATAAAACAAACACATATGCAAAACTGCAAACATATATGAAATCAAAGCAAAGAGAAGGGTATAAGTATAGGCATAAAAAAAGCCCGTAATTTGCATACGGGCTGAAACGAATCTTACAATTTTTTAACCAAAACTTACTTAGTTTAAGACAAATACAATGCCAAAAAAATAAGAGGCTTGAAATAAAAAAAAGCCAC
>CALDYJ010000170.1 GCA_937941095.1 uncultured Saprospiraceae bacterium
GATGAATCGAGACAAGTTTTAATTAAAATGTACTCCAATAGACTCTAAGCTCAAATTTTTATAATCTAAGGCAGAAAAAACTCCATGCTTTTATCCTTTTACTTTTGAATAATTATCTTTAGTCATAAAAATAATTCAATATGAAATTTCGCAGTATTTACATGATTTTGGGACTTTGTTTTTTGGGCTTTATTTTTTCGTCAAATAGAAATGGTAGAGCAGCTGGACAAAATTGGGGGAACACAGGAGCTCCTGGTGACCAGACACTTGCAAATGGTCAGCCAAGGACTTGTGTAAGTTGTCATAATACTGGAAATATTCAGGTCACCTTAGACATCATTTTAACAGATGATGATGGAAATACCATAAGTGATAATTATACTCCTGGAGCAACTTATGACTTACAAGTAAAAGTTAATCATGCTGCAGGACCAACTCCTGGTGGTTATGGTTTCCAAATAGTAGCCTTAGATGATGCAAACGAAAGCGAAATAAATACTTGGACAGAACCTTCTGCCAATGTTAAATTTTCACTGGCTTCTAATACAGGGAGAACTTATCCTGAACAAGTTGGATTAGCAGACAGTGGAGATTTTCAAATGAAATGGACAGCACCTGCAGAAGGAACAGGAAGCATTACTTTTTACTCTTGTGGCAATGGAGTTAATGGCACTGGATCGAATGGTGGAGACGGTGCAGCTTGCTCTACACTTACCCTACAAGAAGGAATGGTCAATTCCACTGCTGATGTATTTGCACGAAGTTTTGATCTTCAAATATCTCCCAATCCAGCAAATCAATTTCTTAACCTAGCTATTAGGTCTAGCAAATCTGCAGAATTTAAAGTAAGCGTTTTAAACACTTATGGAAAAGTAGTTAGAGATGAGTTTATTGATTTTCAACATGGAGATAATGAGCTTAAGCTATACATAGCAGATCTTCCTAATGGCATGTATTTTATCCAAGTACAAAACCTTAGAGCGTCTTCTATTGCTAAGTGGATGAAGTTTTAGCCAAAAACATGAAGCAGCAAAATGCCAAGAAAAATTATGAGCTAAGCATAGACATAATTAAAAATGGTTTTCCAAAAGACAGAGGAACAGAAGAAAAAATCCAAAGCCTTAGTCAGCTGATTAGGTTTCATGAATGGCGCTATTACGTTTTAAATGATCCTCTTCTTTCTGATAAGGAATATGATAGTTTGTTTAAATTGCTTGAAGCCTTAGAGCAGGAGCAACCTTTATTCATAAAACCAGACTCTCCTACTCAAAGAGTATCTAGTGATTTAAATGATGATTTTAAAAATGTAGCGCATTTAACCGCTATGCTTTCCTTGGATAACTCTTATAACTTAGAGGACCTTCAAGATTTTGATGAGCGCATAAAAAAACTTGCCTTAATTGATACGGAAGAAGATATTGAATATGCCGTGGAGCCTAAATTTGATGGCGGTAGCATAGCATTGGTGTTTGAAAATGATGTTTTGTCCAGAGCCGCTACTAGAGGAAATGGAGTGAAAGGCGATGACATCACAAACAATGTCAAAGCTCTTAAATCTGTTCCTATCCATGCTGCTTTTTCTAGTCAAGGTTTAAAGAAAGTGGAACTCCGAGGTGAAGCCATCATTCCAAAAAATGTCTTTGATAAAATTAATTCGCAAAGAGAAAAAGAAGGGCAAGCAATATTTGCCAATCCAAGAAATGCTGCAACCGGAGGTTTACGAATGAAAGACCCACAAGAGACCGCTAAAAGAGGCATTGAAGCTTTTATCTACCAACTAGGTTATGCAGAAAACAAAGATGGTCAAAATGCTTTGAGTCAATTTTCGAAGCATGATGAAATGATCGCTCTATTGGGTGAACTAGGATTTAAAATCCCGATCAAAGAAAGAAAGGTTTGCAAAAACATAAAAGAGGTTTTCAAATTTGTAAGCGGATGGGAAAACAAAAGAGAGTCCTATCCCTATGAAATTGATGGCATGGTCATCAAGGTCAACGATCTAAAACTGCAAGAGAAGTGTGGCTTTACGAGTCATCACCCAAGGTGGGCCATCGCTTATAAATTTAAAGCGAAACAAGCCACTTCAAAATTATTAAACATTGACTATCAAATAGGAAAAATTGGTTCCATTACTCCTGTCGCAAAAATAGAACCTGTCCAATTAGCTGGGGTAACCGTTTCTTCCATTTCATTACACAATGAAGATTTTATTACTTCTAAGGACATTAGACTTGGGGATACGGTCTTAGTAGAACGAGCAGGAGATGTGATTCCTTACATCGTAAAAGCGATGGATGAACTCAGGGATGGAAAAGAACAACACATAAAATTTCCAAGCAGCTGTCCATCCTGTGATACTGCTTTGATTCGTTCAGAAAAAGAAGCCGCTTGGCGTTGTCCGAACTTTCAATGTGAGGCTCAAATTTTGCAAAGAATGATCTTCCATGTTTCTAAAGGGGCTATGGACATTGATGGTTTTGGAAAGTCTCTAGTTGAACGATTCTATAAAGAAGAATTTGTAAAATCTTTGGCAGACATCTATCGTTTAGATTACGAATCCATTTCAAAGCTGGATGGCTTTGGCAAAAAATCAGCCCAAAACTTAGAAAAAGCCATAAATACAGCTAAAACAAAACCGATTTCTAGACTGTTACATAGTCTAAGCATTCATCATTTTGGCAAAAAAGCCTCAAAATTGGTGGCTGCTGAGATAGAACATGTATTAGAGCTGAAAAACTGGACTTTAGAAAACTTTACAGAAATAAAAGACATAGGACCAGTGGTTGCAGAAAACGTGATCAGCTGGTTTATGGATGAAAATAATGTTAAACTTCTGGAGGAAATGGAATCCTTGGGTGTAAATCTGCGTCAAACAGAAGAGGACAAACCCTTAATTGTTGATGCGGATGCTCCTTTGATAGGCAAAACAATCTTATTTACAGGAACACTTCACCAAATGGGACGAAAAGAAGCACAATCATTAGCTGAAAGTGCTGGCGCAAAAAACATTAGTGCGGTTAGTAAAAACCTTAACATCTTAGTAGCTGGTGAAAAAGCTGGTTCTAAATTAAAGAAAGCGCAGGCTTTAGGTTCAGTTGATATTTTGACTGAAGAAGAATTTATAAAATTGATCAATCGATAACAATGAATATTAAATACCTATTATTTTTCTTTTGCTTCTCGTTTTTCTCCCTTTCCATTTTTGGAAATGAAGCCGATAAAAAAAAGATCACCTTTACTTATGAAGGTAGAAGCTGTGAAAAAGTAGATTCTATGTTCTTATTTACCTTCAATGGAATGGGCTTTGACAGGTACATGGCCACTGCAAAATCTGAAGGAGATAAATTTCACTTTGAGTTAAAAAAAGGAGACAAAAAATTCTACTACATAGGTGCCAACGCTAATAAATTTAAGTCTGTCATCTTAGGAGAAGAAGAAAAGGTGCTAATGAATGGTAGCTGTCCAAATCCTTCTCAAGCTGGTGTGGCAAATGGCATCAATGCGGATTACAACAGAGCCATGAAAAAAATTCAGGAATATCGAAATCAACAAATTCAGTTGAGTAGAAATTTTGCCGCTGTCATGAATGAAGAATCGAAACGAAACGATGTCATTGCAAAAATGAAAGCCCTCGATGATAAAAAAATTGCCCTATTAAATGAAGCTCAAGGCAAAGATCCATGGCTTGGAAAAATAGTCGCTCTTTATACATACTTAAGCTTCCACAATCACGGCAAGGCATACAAAAACGAAATAGAATACTTTGTCAATCAATATGGAGCAAAAGCTGATTTAAATGATAAAGATTACAATGGCCTTCCTATGGTTTTTGATTCATATCGAAACTTTGCACAAATGCTTTCGAAATCTAAATCAATTCCTGCTACCGAACTTGAAAAAGCATTAAACGTAAGACTGGCCAGAGCTCCTAAGGGTGAAGATACCTATCGACTAGTCTTAGGTGGAATAGTATCTGGTTTAAAAGCAAACAACAGCAGTCTTTTCATTCCCTTCGCTAAAAAGTACATGGAAGAATTTAAAGACGATCCCATTGCTGCAAACCTTAAAGGGCAAGTTAAAAATGCACAAAGTTTTATCATAGGTGCTGAAGCACCAAACTTTGCCATGAATGATGTAGAAGGCAATGAGGTAAACTTAACTGATTTTCGAGGCAAAGTCTTGTTGGTAGATTTTTGGGCAAGCTGGTGTGGCCCTTGTAGAAGAGAAAATCCGCATGTAAAGAAACTGTATAAAAAATATGCTGAACAAGGATTTGAAGTGCTTGGCGTAAGCTTAGATAAAACTAAAGACAGATGGGTTCAAGCCATTCAAAAAGATGGACTGACCTGGCAACATGTAAGCGACCTAAAAGGTTGGGCCAATGAAGCAGCCAAGATGTATTCTGTGCGCTCCATTCCCCATACAGTTCTTTTAGATGAAGAAGGTAAAATCATAGCAAGAAATTTGAGAGGGCCAGATCTTGATGTCAAATTGAAACAGATTTTTGGAAAGTAAGAAAGCTAAGATAATCTTTATCTTAGCAGTATGTTAAATCGAAACCTATTCCGAATTACCTTCCTAGTAAGCTTGCTTTCTTTTACTTGTGCCTGCCAAAAATCAACAAGTAAAAAAGAAGCACTCGATCAAGAAGTGCATGTTGAGATCAGCAAACTAGATACCATTGCGAGCGTAACAGAACAAATCAAACCACCCGCTAAAATAGATTATGATACTTTAGAATGGTTTGAAATTCTATATGAACAAGACAGCATACTGGTAGATATGAAATATGCAGGTACGGATAATTTTGTGGAAGAACAAATGTATGAATGCAGTAGGTGCTTACTTCGTCCTGAAGTCGCTCAAGCCCTTTTAAAAGCACAAAAAAGTATTGCCCGAAAGGGATACAAACTAAAAGTTTTGGATTGCTACCGCCCTAGACCTGTCCAACAAAAACTTTGGGATAAAGTCCCAAACGCAAGTTATGTTACTCCTCCCAAAAAAGGATCTATGCACAATCGAGGAACAGCAATAGACCTAACAATAGTAGATGAGCAGGAAAATGAGTTGGATATGGGTACAGCATTCGATTTTTTCGGCAAAAAGGCTCATCACGACTTCTATGATTTACCTGATCAAGTACTAAAAAATCGTCGCTTGTTGAAAGAAACCATGAAAAGTGCTGGTTTTCTGCCTATTAGAACAGAATGGTGGCATTACTATTTTGCCAAAGGAGCACCTAAAAGTCATGACATTTCTGATTATGAATGGTCTTGCGATCCCAGCAAACACGGTATTTAGACAAAATCTTAATAAATTCGATGACTTTTGCATGACAAAATAATTCCTTTTGAGAAGTACCTTTGTAGCTAGGTAAAATATGCTTAAAGCTTACAATATATTGACAATAACACATAAGAACACTGATCTGAAAACGATCGGTGATTTTATTATTGACAATAAGTCTCCTGAAGCTAGCCTTCTTGTTCTAGAAAAAATCAAAGCATCTTTCAAAATTGATGAAATCATGTACTTGGCAACTTGTAATAGAGTCATGTTCTTTTTTCATAAACAAAATTTTGAATCTGATGATGAGTCAATTAAGAAATTCTTCTACCAAGTAAATGATAAACTAACTGCTTTAAATGGAACTTTAGGCAATCATGTAGAACACCATCAAGGGGAAGAAGCGATACAACATCTACTGGCAGTTGCATCTTCTATAGACAGCATGGTAGTCGGCGAAAGAGAAATCTTGCGTCAGCTCAGAGAAGCTTATGAGTTCGCAAGAAGCAACAAATTATGTGGTGACAACATAAGAATTGCTATGCAGATTGCTGTCAAATCAGCCAAGGAAGTTTACGGGGCTACGAAGATTGGAGAAAAACCAGTTTCAGTAGTTTCATTGGCTATTCAAGAACTGCTCAAACAAAATCCAAAGAAAGATGCTAGGATTCTTATGATTGGAGCTGGTCAAACTAATGTCCTAGTCACTAAGTTTTTAAAAAAGCATGGTTTCGAACACCTAAGCGTTTATAATAGAACTTTAGAGAAAGCACAAAAATTAGCTTTGAGCATGAATGGTCATGCTGACACCTTAGATCAATTGGATCAACACGATAAAGGCTTTGATATTTTATTTGTTTGTACTGGTGCTACTGAACATGTTATTTCGGTTGATCAATATCAAAGTCTTTTGAATGGAGAAAAAGACAAGAAAATTATCATTGACCTTGCCGTTCCTAGAAATGTAGATCATCAAATTGTTAAAGCCTTTGATACTACTTACATTGAAGTAGACACACTAAAACATCTTGCTGATCAAAACATGGCTTTTCGTCAAAAGGAAATAAGCAAAGTAAAAGAAATTCTTAATCTTGAACTCGAAGCATTTCAAGGCCTCTACCAAAGAAGAGCTATTGAAAAATCCTTGGCACATATCCCTCAAGAAATAAAAGCGATTAAACAGAAAGCGCTTAACGAGGTATTTTCAAAAGAACTTGAAAATGTAGACGATAAGACAAGAGCCTTAATTGAGGAAATGATGTCTTATATGGAAAAGAAATGCATCGCTGTCCCTATCAAAAATGCTAAGAAGACGGTCTAAATCTTCTTACTTCGTAAATTTTAAATTTACAAACTGAACAGTTGGCTTCCAATCTGTAGAGTAAAAAGGAGGAGCAGAATAATATTCATTTAGTAAGTCCGCATGACTAGCATCAACAAAATCTAAATCTTTTGATTTAATCCATGCTTTTACGCCACGTTCTGTTTCAATCAAAAAGAAAATTTCTATGGTTTCTGTTTGACCATATTTATAAAATTTTTCAATCTGTTGGTATACCTTTACTCTCTCAGTATTAAAAACTCTCCCTACGGTTTGATTCAGACCCGGTGCTGGAAAAAGGTAAACTATTTTCTTATTAGGAATAGCTGTTGGCGCAATGCTAGTTTTTTCATAAAACAATTCGAATTTATTTTTAAGCCTATCCCATGCATAAGAATAGGTGACGTGTTCTAAACATGCGGCTACATTTGATTCCGAATTTTTTAAACCTTCCTGACAACAATAATTTTCGCAATCTACAAAGTCAATATAAGATACCCTTAAAAGATCTTCCTCGATTTCGAAATGTTTGATAAGTGTTGGAGCTGTTTTGCTTGGATAGGTCTCCACTGTCAATCGTTCTTCAAGTACACTTTCTAATTCCTTGGATTGAAAAGAGAAAATCTCTAAATACTTAGTTGGAAAATTTCTTTCAATTGTTTTTGCGGAAGTCTGCAATACCACATCTTCAAAGCCATCGCTGGTGATGTCTTTAAACTCAATAAAGTCAGTTTTTATTTCTCCTTCTGATCTTACATTAGCTAATCTTATGAAAGAGCAATGGCCAAAATTATTAGTGATGACTAAATATGTTTCTTCGTATGCTGCGCTTCCATGGTCTTCTGCATCCATCCCTTTTAAACTTGCGATCCAAATGTGTGCATTCTGATAATTAGGAGCAAAGCTTTTTTTACTGTTGTGCAAGTTGTAAAATTTGCTTCCTTCATCAAGTTTTTCAATGATGGCTATATTGTCTCCAAAGACATAACCTTCTTTTCCATCTAAAGTCCTAACCTTGTACCAGTGAAATTTTTGATTTTCATAATTGTCGTATGCTAATTCATCGGAGATTGAGATGATTTCTAAAAGTGTATTCTCATTAATAACTATATTGCTGTGTGCAGTAAATGTTGCTTCTTTGTGTAGCGTAAATTTATTTAGAGATACTGCTGAATGTGCTCCGATCGTTTGAGAACTTGCAGAAAGACAAATTAATAGAAGTATAACAATTGTGCTTATTCGATGTAGAACCCTTAACATTTAATCCCAGATTTATATTGAATTGTTACGGACTCTTTCTAGATTAGATGCTATATGAATAATATATATTTAAATTATTTTAATATTTAATGCGCTTAAAGGTAATTGATCGTGGGCGTTTGGATGTGGATAAGTGGGACAAGCTTATAAACAGAGCAGTCAATGGAAGGGTCTATGCCCTTTCTTGGTACTTAGATACCGTTTGCTCAAGCAAATGGAAAGCTATTGTTAGTGACGACTATTCTGTCGGTATGCCTTTGCCCATAAATCACAAGATTCCATTCTTTCCTAGAATTGCAGTACCTCCTTTTTCTCAGCAATTGGGGATCTTTTATAAACAAGAGCCTGCTTCTATTGAAGCCATTTTAGATCATATTCCAACAAAATATAGACAAGTAGTCTTGCAACTCAATGAAGAAAATGGCTTAATTGAGCATCCAGACTTTAGCATTGAGCCTAAGCCAAACTATACCCTTTCTTTGGGCAATGATTATGATTCTATAAAAAAAGGCTACGCCAAAAGACTAAGGGCCAATCTAAAAAATGCCAATAAACATGAGCTCAGCACCCAAAAAGGAAAAGCTGCAACATTCATTCAACAATACATAGCCTTGACAGACAAACAAATCAAGGTAAATCCTAAATTTGAGCAAAAACTCACTGAAATAGTAAATCTATTGGAAATCAATGGATTAGGAATAATAATGGAGGTTATCCACAATGAAAAGCAGTTATCCACATGCTTACTAACACTTTTCAACAATAGATTGACCTACTTAATGGCTAGAAGTACTGAAGAAGGAAAAGCTAAAAATGCCATGCATTTCTTATTAGATAACATAATTAAAGAATATTGTCAACCTGCCTCAAAACAACTTCTCCTAGATTTTGAAGGTTCTTCCATAAAAGGATTGGCACATTTCTTTAAATCCTTTGGAGCGATAAAGAATGAATATAGCTTGCTTAAGCGGAGGAGGTTTCCATTTTAGTTGATCATTGATCGTTGAGATAAATCAAAACAAGCTAATGTAGCCTAAATGGATCTTTGGTTGTCCAAGGTCAAAGAAATCATCAGGATTAAGCAGATCTCGCCCTAATGCTACACTGATGTTAAAAATCCCTGTATTGGTATCAAATGAAAACCCAGCTCCAAAACCCAAAGGCCTCTTTGAGCCAGTCCCCAATAAAGAGCCGTCTTCCAATTGCGCAAAATCCATGAAAGCAAAACCATAAGTATTTCTACTTAAAATCAACCTGTACTCCAACAGCCCAAGGTAATATTGGTCCACGAAAAAAGATTGCTCATTAAAACCTCGAAGGCTTTTAGCTCCCCCTAAACGAAATTGTTCGTTGGTCAAAATCTCTCCATTAGAAAATATTCCACCTACATTAATACCTGCTTTCAAAGTTGATGACTGGCCTAGCTTAAAATAATAGGCTCCTTCAAATTCAAATTCTAACTGGTTTTGTTCTTGCTTTAGCTCATCATACAAAGAGGCAAAGGAAAATTCTGGATCGGATGGATCTTTTAAAGCGACCACATCACTGTTTTCTAAAATTCTTTTGTTTCCTAATGAAAGTTTAGTGTTCAGCATAAATCCTGAACTTGGGTTGTATAAATAATCTAAGCTATTTAAATGAAATCGAAGGCCGAAGGCTGTGTTTCTTCTGTCTAAAATATTTGGTAAGCTTTTAGCATTAATGATTGCAGCACTCTTAATCTGCAAAACATTTGTCGCAGAATTATTAATGTAAGCTTCTATAAAATTATTTCCTCCTATAAAATAACGAAAGCCTAGTTCGTAATCTAAGTCAATGAAACTTGTGTCTTGCTTGTATAAGTTACCACTACTTTTTAATCCAAAAGGAGTATTTAATAAAAAAGGCCAAGAAAACTTTAGACCTAATTCTTGAGTCAAGGGTTTTAATTGTTCGAATTTTGCATAGATGTTTTCTCCATGCTCAAAGACATTGTTTAAATCAATTAAACCAAGACTGGTTATTATGAGTGTATTATCAATTAGGGGATCATTGATGGGTAACAAGCCAAACAGTAAGTCAAACCTACTGGATTTTTTCTTTTCTAAAAACAAATAAACATCGGCACCTAATTTATTAAAAAGCATTTTCGGCTTACCTGACACGTTTACATAATTTAGCTGTCTTAATTTTTCTGGTATCTTATCAATTAAGGCTTGATTATAAGGTGTTCCTTTTTTAATGTTTAGAAAGTTTGATAAAAACCTTTGGTCTAGCTTCGCGTCTCCGATGATCTTTATTTCATTAAATAAAATCTTTTCGTTTTTTATCAGAACCAAATCTCCTTCTAAAACTCTAGCGTTCATTTGTAAATTCTGAAAGCAAATTTTTGCAAAAGGAAAGCCATTATTCATTAGATTTTGCATCAAGTCTTCCTTGTATAATTTTAGTCTTTCTATGTTTTGAAAAACCTCAAGCCGATCACCTTTGCTATGGCTTATCTTAAAACCTTCATACTTTGCGCCCAAATGTAAGGATGCCGTTACAAGACTATCTTCCAAACTAAGTTCATCAATGGAAGCTTCAAAGTACAATTGATCTTGGAGTTTATGGATTAAGCTTACCAATGTTGTGTTTATACTGCTAGTATCGGCATAGACTTTTTCCTCTAAGTCTTTTATTTCTATTAGTTTTTGATCACTTAGAATCTCTAAGCTATAATTGCCTTCTTGTGCTCCAAGTGGACATAAAGCTATTAGGCTCAATAAAAATGAAATTACAAATGACCAATTCATACTGCAAATTAAATTGTTTCTTTGCTTTATTGTTGTTACGTTTAATTTCAATCTAAAAATTAATATTGATGGCTGGTATATATATACATATCCCCTTTTGTAAGAAGGCTTGCCATTATTGCAATTTTCATTTTTCTACAAATTTATCCTTAAAGCAAGAAATTATAAATGCCATCCTACTTGAATTAAAATTAAGAAAAGATGAACTTTCAGAATCCATAGAAACCATCTATTTCGGAGGAGGAACGCCATCTTTACTAAGCACTGAGGAACTACAAAAAATCTTTTCTTGTATTGAACAAAATTATAATCTATCCAATGAGCTAGAGATTAGCCTTGAAGCAAATCCTGATGATCTAACGACAGAATCTTTAAAACAGCTATCTGATAGTCCAATTAATCGACTAAGTATCGGTGTGCAATCTTTTTTTAACGAGGATTTGATTTATATGAACAGGAGCCATGATGAAAAACAAGCTAAATCCTGTATTGAAGATGCATTAACCATTGGTTTTGAAAACCTCTCTATTGATTTAATTTATGGTTCTCCAAGCAGTGATATGGACAAATGGTCAAAAAATTTAGAAACAACATTTGGTTACCCAATCACTCATCTTTCTTGCTACGCCTTAACTGTAGAGTCAAATACTGCTTTAGATCATTTCATTAAAAAAGGACAAATGCCTGCCCCTAATGAGCAAGCTGCATCCCAACAATTTGAACTCTTGCTAAAAATTAGCAAAGAAAATAATTTTGAACACTATGAAGTTTCAAATTTCGCCAAAGACCAGAAATATAGTAAGCATAACACTTCCTATTGGCGAGGTACCAAGTACCTAGGCATTGGTCCTGCTGCTCATAGTTTTGATGGCACAATCAGAAGATGGAACATTTCTAATAATGCAAAGTATTTAAAAGCCATGAATGCCTGGAAGATAAATGATCATTTTAATCCTGAAGGTCATCTCTATGACTTAGAAAAGTTGAGCAGTTCTGATCGATATAACGAATACGTGATGACAAGTCTTCGGACTATGTGGGGTTTAGATTTAAACCATGTCAAAATTAATTTTGGAGAGGCGTATTTAAACCATTTATTAGAAAATGCTAAAGACAAATTGAGCAATGAATTGTTAACGCTTAATGAAGGTAAATATACCATTCCTGTAAAAAACAAATTCTTTTCAGACGGTATAGCCTCAGATTTATTTTGGGTGTAAATTACTCTATTACAATTTCATCTACAAAAACCCAACAAGGTTCTCCTGCTGACATGTGCCATGAAGGATTTTTCAATTGACTGTGAACTTGAACCTTTACAAATTTCACTTCTATGGGATCAAAGTTGACTTTAAAGAATTTGGCTTCTATTTCCTGCTCTACAGAAGATTTAGGAAAACTAACTTCTTTGATTAACTTGTAATCTCTTTTATTTGTTGCCCCCCAAACACTTAGACCAGCAGCATGATGTATCCAATTGTTTTGATCTTGTAAAGTATTTGCATAGACGCCCTTAATTTTTTGTGCTTGTTCCAATTCCATGACTGCAGTCAAGTGATCTCCTTGATAGCCTAACCAATATTGAGTACTAAAATTAGAACCCCCTTTTTTAAAATCTATCAGTGATTGTGCTCCTTGTGCTTTGTATTTTTCACTTGGCGCTTGCAGGACGGATATCTTTTTCACTTTCACTGCTGTTTGGATAAATTGTTTTGATGCAACTTTTCCTAGTTGCCCTTCAATTTTTACCGCGACTGCTTTAAACAAAACTGATTTGTCTAAGGTAATAGGATTACTGTATAAGCTAGATTGCTCTGTTGGTTCTGAACCGTCTAATGTGTAATAGATTTTTACATTTTTAGTAGCGCTTAAACATTTCACTTCCACTTTATCGTTAAAAATTTCTTGTTGAGCTTCTATAATTGGTGGGCTTAATTTTGCTACATTATCTTCAAGCTGTGAAATCACTTCTAAGCCTTCCACTTGATCCATCAATAGTGCGATTTGATCAGCCGAAACTTTTGTTCCTCTCAGGTCAATATTTTTCAGTTTTTTCAAACTACTTAGTTTGCTTATAAAGGGATCACTAATGCCAGTATCTTTTAAATTCAAAACTTCCAAATTCTTCATTTGATTTACCATAACAGCGGACTCCTCCCTAAAGCTTGCATTTGCTAAATCCAATTCAACTATGTAATCCTTAAAACCATTTAGCAACACCCACTTATCTGTCTTAATGTCTTTTTGCCTGGCCATACTTACTTTTATGCTCGTATTGTTATCGTTTTTAGGAATGGCTGTAATGCCGTTAGACAATAAATATTCAAGAGTTTTTGAATCTAAGCCTTCTAATTCAGGAGAGCAGTTTTGAAACAGAAAAAGAGCAACAAAAAATAAAAGATATCTCATTAATTAAATACATTTTTTGATTGGAAATAAATTCTAGCATGGATGGAAAAATCATCAAAGCTTAACTTTTCTTATCAGCAAATCTAAAATTTGCTGTGCTGCTTCAGCGATGATTGTTCCAGGACCAAAAACGCCGACCACACCTGAATCATACAAGAAGTCATAATCCTGTTGAGGAACAACTCCTCCAACCACAACCATGATGTCACCTCTTCCCAATGCTTCAAGAGCTTTAATGGTTTTAGGTACTAAGGTTTTATGACCTGCAGCTAAGGAGGAAATGCCTAAAATGTGGACATCATTTTCTACGGCTTGTTTAGCAGCTTCTTTTGGTGTTTGAAACAAAGGGCCTATGTCGACATCAAATCCTAAATCTGCAAAACTTGTGGCAATAACTTTTGCTCCTCTGTCGTGACCATCTTGTCCTAATTTAGCAACCATTATTCTTGGGCGTCTTCCATCTAGTTTTGCAAAGTCATCAGACATTTTACTAGCCTTTTTAAAAGCGTCATTCATTTTTATTTCGCTTGAATAAACTCCTGAAATTATTTTTGTTGTCGCCTTATAGCGAGTAAAGTATTTTTCCATGGCATCAGAAATCTCTCCTAAGGTAGCTCTTTCCTGAGCTGCTTTGATGGCATAACTTAAGAGGTTACCTTTTCCTGTCTTTGCACATTTTTCTATTTGTTTCAAATGCTTTTTTACATTTTTTTCATTTCTCTCGGCCTTAATCTTTTTCAATTTTTTTAATTGTGATTCTCTGACCGCAGTATTATCTACTTCTAAAATATCTAGTTGCGCTTCTTCTTCTAATTGGAAAATATTCACTCCCACTATTTTCTGAATGCCTCCATCTATTCTAGCTTGTTTTCTAGCCGCTGCTTCTTCAATTCTAAGTTTGGGCAATCCATTGTTAATGGCTTTAGTCATGCCGCCCATCTTTTCTACTTCTTCAATGTGTTCCCATGCTTTTTTTATGAGCTGGTCTGTTAAATATTCTACATAATAAGACCCAGCCCAGGGGTCTATTGTTTTACAAATTGAAGTTTCTTTCTGTAGAATCAATTGAGTGTCTCTTGCGATTTTTGCTGAAAAATCTGTTGGCAAAGCGATGGCTTCATCCAAGGAATTGGTGTGCAAGGATTGCGTACCTCCAAAAATGGCTGCCATGGCTTCAACACATGTTCGTGCTATGTTGTTGAATGGATCTTGTTCTGTTAAGCTATACCCAGAAGTTTGGCAATGTGTTCGAAGCATAGAAGACTTTGGATTTTTGGGATTAAATCTTTTTAAGATTCTTGCCCACAAGACTCGACCAGCTCTCATTTTTGCTATCTCCATGTAGAAATTCATCCCAATGCCCCAAAAGAAAGAAATTCTTGGAGCGAAATCGTCGATCTTCAAGCCTGTATTGATGCCTGCATTCAAATAAGCCAAGCCATCGGCCAATGTATAGGCTAGTTCTAGATCTGCCGGTGCGCCAGCTTCATGCATGTGATACCCACTTACAGAAATGGAATTAAACCTAGGCATTTCTTTAGCTGTGTAGGCAAAAATGTCAGAGACAATTCTCATGGAAGGTTCTGGAGGATAGATGTATGTATTCCTTACCATAAATTCTTTAAGGATATCATTCTGAATGGTACCGCTTAATTTT
This sequence comes from uncultured Saprospiraceae bacterium, assembly GCA_937941095.1. Classification (GTDB taxonomy): domain Bacteria; phylum Bacteroidota; class Bacteroidia; order Chitinophagales; family Saprospiraceae; genus JALZVN01. The sequence goes on from CALDYJ010000170.1 coordinate 14,708, forward strand.
TGGGGATCAACTCCTTGTTCTATGGCTGCTACTATGTAAAAAGCCATGATCGGGATCACTGCTCCATTCATAGTCATGGAAACGGAAATCTTATCTAAGGGAATTCCATCAAAAAGTTCCTTCATGTCTTCCACAGTATCTATTGCCACTCCCGCCTTGCCTACATCTCCAACTACGTTTTCATGATCGGAATCATATCCTCTATGCGTAGCAAGGTCAAAAGCAACGGAGAGTCCCTTTTGACCTTGCTTTAAATTTCTTTTATAAAATGCATTACTCTCTTCAGCTGTGGAAAATCCAGCATACTGCCTAATGGTCCATGGCCTACCTGTATACATGCTGGCATAAGGTCCTCTTAAGAAAGGTTCAAAACCAGATTTAAAATCTAAATGCTGAAACTTACGCGCATCTTGCTTGGTATACCTGTTTTTTACTTTTATCCCTTCAGGTGTGTCTCTATTGATTTTCCCTCTTTCTTTAGTGGAAAAATTTTTCTTCAGCTTAACTTTTGAAAAATCTGGTCTTTTCATGAATCCTCATCCTTTGTAGTAAAGATAAGGCTAATTTTTATTCAAATTCTGAAAATAATTTTGGCCAATTAACTTCTAATTGTTTAGTTCAATTTAAACTTTACTGGAAGTGTAAATCTCACTCTAACTGGTCTACCTCTTTGCTTACCTGGAATCCAATTCGGCATAGCCTTACTGACTCTAAATGCTTCGGCACCTAAACCTGCACCTGGATCATGTTTGATTTTTAAATTGCTGATGCTTCCATCTTTTTCTACAATAAATTGTATGACAGCTGTTCCTTCGATTCCATTCTCAACAGCAATTCTTGGATAATCTAATTCATCTCTGAGAAACATTTTTAAGGCTTTGAGTGCACACAATTGTTTTTCTTTGGTATCTAGGTCTCCTCCTTCGCAAGCATTGAATCTTGGCATTTCTTCTACTTGATATCCATCGAAAATTTCCGGAACGACAAGCTTAGGCTCTTCTGGGAGTACTACAGGTTTTTCAACCTTCTTAGGAACAACTACCGCTTCAGGAATTGGATCTTCAATTTCACTAACTTCTACAACCTCTGCAATTACTTCAGGTTTTTTTTCTTCGATAAATTCTGGTTCATCTATTTCAATAACTTCTGCTATTTCTATTTTTGGAGGTTTCACGATTGCCTTTTTTGGCGTAAACACCGTTCTGATGACTTGTAACTCTTGATCTTCTTGTTCTAATTCATAATTTCTAGGCTCATACTCTTCAGGATATATGGTATAATTAAATGCTGATAGCACAAATGCCATTGATATCATTAAACCAAATTGGAATTTCATCCCGTAATACTTTCTTAATCTTGAAATATCTACTCTTTTCATTTCTTTAAATTTATGGTGCTGTCTTTAACTAATTTATCTTCAATTTTAGGTAAGGTCTTTAAGGGGATTCTTCTGTCTTCTTTCGTTTTATTACTACACTTATGCATTAAAAAGATCATTGAGACCATAAGCAAGAAAAACACATTTCGCATAAGTGATTTTATAAGTAAGATTAAAATTCTCATTAATTTGGTGTATGCTCTTAGATTTTTTTTCTTATGAATAATTGATTTACATTTACAAGCTCTTATAATTGAACATAGAGTGTAATATTTAATATGATAAAATATACAAAAGCATCGCTTGACAATGGCTTAAGGATTTTGGTGCATGAGGATAAAAACACACCTTTGATTGCAGTTAATATTCTATATGATGTAGGGGCTAGAGATGAACATGAAGACAAAACCGGCTTTGCTCATTTATTTGAGCACCTAATGTTTGGTGGTTCTTTAAACATAGATGATTACGATACTGCTGTACAAAAAGCAGGTGGAGATAGTAATGCATTTACTAATAATGACCTCACTAATTTTTATGAAATTCTTCCTGCTGAAAATGTGGAGACTGCACTTTGGTTGGAATCAGATCGGATGATGAGTTTGAATTTTAATCAGCAATCTTTAGACACCCAAAAAAAGGTTGTCATTGAAGAGTTCCATGAAACTTGTTTGAACAAACCTTATGGCACTGCATGGCATGACCTCAGTAGTCTTGCCTTTAAAACCCACCCATACAGATGGCCCACCATCGGTTTAGAACCACAGCATATTGCTGATGCAAACTTAGAAGATGTTAAAGAATTTTTCTATACCTATTACCGTCCTAACAATGCTATCCTTGTTTTTTCTGGAAACATCAAGCATAAAAAGGCCATCGAACTTTCAAATAAATGGTTTGGAGAAATCCCCAAAGGTCAAGTCCCCAAAAGAAACATTCCTCAAGAAGCTAAGCAAGAACATTTTCAAATTAAAAAGAAAAAAAGCGAAGTCCCAATTGATGCCTTATATATGGCTTTTAAAATTCCCGATAGGTTAGATCCAGATTATTATGCCATTGATCTTTTATCCGATGTTATTTGTAATGGTAAATCCTCTCGACTTTATAAAAGTCTTTACAAAGAACAAAAGCTCTTTTCTTCTATTGATGCTTACATAAGCGGAAGCATTGATCCTGGTCTATTAGTAATTGAAGGAAAAACAAATGATGGAATAAGTTTAGATTTTGCAAAAGAAAAGATATGGGAAGAATTAGACAAAATAAAACAAGCAGTCATTCCTGAACAAGAGCTTCAGAAATACAAAAATAAAGTTGAGAGCACTATTGAATTCTCGGAATCAAACATTTTAAACATTGCCATTAATTTAGCTTTCTTTGAATTAATTGGAGAGCCAGAAAGAATTAACAATGAAATGGCGCTCTATAACAAAGTAAATGTAGGAGACATAAAAAGAGTAGCGAATGAATATTTAATTTTAGAAAATTGTTCAGAATTGCAGTACCTCAAAACTTAATCAACAATGAATACATTCAAAACCATATTAATCTTTAGCTTTTTAGCATTTGTCCTTTCGTGTGGATCAAACAAAGTATCGACAAATCAAAAAAATGAGTTAGCTTCAAATGAAATAGCAAAATTTCCCGAAGACTTCATGGGTGAATGGACAGGTTATCTAAGCATTTATGGCTCAAAAGGATTGCATGACAAAATCGAAATGGGCTTAAACATCGTTCCTATAGAAAATTCTAAAAACCTAACATTTATGATTCGATATGGAGAAGACAAGGAAGAAAATAAGCGGAATTATGAGCTAGTATTTGTAGACAAAGAAAAAGGGCTATTCAAAATAGATGAAAAAAACACCATCCTTATGGAAGCCTATTACATCGGTGGAAAGCTGTTCCAAACTTTTGAAGTAGGGGGAAATTTATTGACCAGTACTTTGTCAAAAATTGGTGATCAACTTTTATGGGAAATCACTTCTGGAAAATTAGAACCTGTAAGTAATTCGGGTGATCAAATGCATGAAGGGGAAGAAATCCCAGAAGTAAAAGTTTATCCTATGAGGGTTTATCAAAAAGGAGTTCTTAGCAAGAAAAGTTAAGCTATTTCTTTATAACATAAAACTCAACCCTTCTATTCATTTGTCTTCCTGCTGAATCATCGTTATTAGCGATGGGCTTGGTATCACCAAAGCCTTTAAAGCTGGTCCTTTTTTTTGCAACTCCACCTTTACGAAGATAATCAACTACTGCTTTTGCTCTTTCAACTGACAGGTGCATGTTATAAGCTTCCTCTCCTTGATTATCAGTATGTCCTCTCACTTCAATTTCCATGTTTGGGTTTGTACGAAGCAGTTTTAATAATTTGTATAGTTCTTTATAAGATCTTGGAAGTAACTCAGCTTTGTCTAAATCAAAAAAGATGTTTTTAAGGGTAATGACTTCGCCTTGCTTTACGTCAATACTAATGAGGTCATCCTTTTTTAAAGGCACATTTAAAATCGGTTCTTGTTTTCTGAGTACAACATCATCCACATAGTAGTAGGAAAAATTAAGCTTACTCTCTCCAGATGTTTTCGTGTTTTTATCTCTTTCAAAATTCCCTATGATCAAATAACTTGCTTCGGAGTCCGCTGTAAAAGAACCACTTATTTTTTTCCATGCATGCCCATTTATTTCAATCGGGTTTTCTGCACTAACGTTTGCTTCAAAATCCAAGAACTCTTCTGTTTTATAATCATAAATGACATCTGAAAAATAAACTCCTAAGTTATTGCAATAAAGAGATCCTTGTAAATGTGCAACCCAAAACTCAAGGTAATAAGTTTGATTTTTCACCAAAGCTTCTTTAAGTTGAATTTGGATGTATTCCCGGCAGTGAGGTTTGCCGTCTTCGCAACCATAAGTTGTAATACCTACCATATTTAGTCCACCATGAGGTGAACAATTACCAAAGCCTTTGTCTTTCCATTTTTGCGGCACCCTGACTTTAGATCCAAAAATGTCAGGGGAAGCTCCTGTAGGACTACTCCAATATTTCATCACAGAGCTAAAATGAGCACCTTTATAAAACCAACCTATAACAGGAGCAGAAAATTTTTCAAAGCCAGGATTGGGGACTAAATTCTCATAAGCGACTTGCGATTGTGCAATGCCTATAAATAGTATAAATAGTAAGCATGTCATTTGTGTCCTGAACATAAAGCCTGTTCTGATAAGAACGTATAATTCAATATATAATTATTTTTAGAATGAGACAACACTTTTTCTACAACATTAGCCCTATAAAATGTGTAATTTTGTGCCAATAAAAATAACATTAAATGTTTCCTGAATACGATGTGATAGTAGTTGGTGCTGGACATGCAGGCTGCGAAGCGGCTGCAATAGCTGCAAATTTAGGTTCAAAGGTGCTTTTAGCGACTATGAACATGCAGACTATAGCACAGATGTCTTGTAATCCTGCCATGGGAGGTGTTGCAAAAGGACAGATAGTTAGGGAAGTAGATGCCTTAGGCGGTTATTCAGGTATTGTTACTGATCACACAATGATTCAGTTTAGAATGCTTAATAAATCTAAAGGCCCAGCAATGTGGAGCCCCAGAGCTCAAAGCGACAGGAGGCTTTTTGCAAGAAAATGGAGAATTCTTTTAGAGGAAAATAAAAACGTTGACTTTTGGCAGGAGATGATTACTGGTATCATCGTAAAAGACAAAAGAGCTGTTGGCGTTGTTACGGGTATGGGCTTAGAAATTAAATCTAAAACAGTTGTCCTTACAAACGGAACTTTCTTAAATGGTTTGATTCATATTGGAGAAAAGCAGTTTGGTGGAGGACGCGCTGGAGAAAGAGCTTCTGTTGGAATTACAAGTCAGTTAAAAGATTTAGGTTTTGAGTCTGGCAGAATGAAGACTGGTACGCCACCAAGAATCGATGGGCGAAGTCTTGATTATTCTAAGATGGAATTGCAGAATGGAGATCTTGATCCAGGTAAGTTTTCCTATTTAGATACCCCAAAATTAAAAAACCAAAGTCCATGTCACATCACTTATACAAGTAAAGAAGTGCATGAACTTTTAAAAACTGGATTTGATAGATCTCCAATGTTTAATGGAAGGATAAGAGGATTAGGCCCAAGATATTGTCCTTCCATTGAAGACAAAATTGATCGATTTGCAGATAGAGATAGACATCAACTTTTTGTTGAACCTGAAGGAAGAGATACCTGTGAGATTTATGTAAATGGATTTTCTTCTTCTCTACCAGAAGATGTACAATTTAAGGCCTTAAAAAAAGTGGCCGGTTTTGAAAACATGAAGATGTTCAGGCCAGGCTATGCTATAGAATATGATTTTTTTCCTCCCACTCAATTGGATCCAAATCTCGAAACTAAGTTGGTCGAAAATCTATTTTTTGCAGGTCAAATAAATGGCACTACTGGTTACGAAGAAGCTGCTTGTCAAGGCCTGATGGCTGGGATTAATGCCCATCTAAAAAGAAATGAAGAAGAAGCATTTATACTCAAAAGATCTGAAGCTTATATTGGTGTGTTGATCGATGATCTCATCAATAAAGGTACCAATGAGCCTTACAGAATGTTTACTTCAAGAGCTGAATATAGAATCTTACTAAGACAAGATAATGCTGATGCAAGGCTTAGTCCTATAGGACTTAAACTTGGTGTCCATGGTAGTGAGGAAAGAATGAAGTTGGTAGAAGACAAACTAAAGGCCAATCAAGAAATAGAAGACTATATTAGAAATACAAGCATAGAACCTGATGCTATCAATAATTATTTAGCCTCTAAAGATTCATCGCCTTTAAAGCAAAAAGTAAAACTTCTTTCCGTCATTAGCAGACCGGGAATCCACTTAGCGGAGATGAGGAAACATATTGTACCATTAGATAATTTCTTATCTAATTATGAGCATGAAATTTCTGAATTAGCCGAAACCAATCTAAAGTATGAGGGCTACGTTAAGAAAGAAAAAGAGATGGTGGAAAAAATGATTAGGCTTGAAAACATCAAATTAGGTAACGAATTAGATTACCATAAACTTGGTTCCTTATCAAATGAAGCTAAAGAAAAATTGTCAAAAATCAAGCCTAAAACTTTGGGTCAAGCCAGTAGAATAAGTGGTGTTTCCCCATCAGATATTTCTGTATTGATGGTTTATATGGGAAGATAATTTATTCTCCAAAGAATTTTAAGATTCTATTGACATAGTAATCTTCACCTTTACTTGTGGCTTTTTGTTTATCTGGAGAATTGCAATTATAATTTACCATCAAGTCTCGGACAGTTTCATCTCTGTTGATAGAGGACTCTCTGGTCGACAACCATTGTTCACTAGGGTCTAATAGATCCCAAAAGGCTCTCAATCCGTCCACTTTATAATTAGTATTATCACAGATGCTTCTTACGGTAAGCTCATCCATTTCATTTACAATTTGAGATTCGTAAGAGATACCTTTGAAGATTTCTTTTCCTATTTCTAAAGCTCTTGTTCTATCTGTAGTTTCAGCAATTTCTCTTAGGTCCGCTACATTTTCGACAAATTGAGCTATCCCTTCTAATAAATGCTTTTCATTCATTAATTGATATTCAAATACCATCAAGTAGATCAATTCGTATTCTTTTTTAAACAACTTTGCCATTCCTTGAGAAATAACTAGATGTCCTCCAGGTAAAACGGTAGCTAATTGCTCATCATTTTTCAAGATGATCACTTTAAGAGGTCTACTTGTATCCCAACCATTTAT
>CALDYJ010000171.1 GCA_937941095.1 uncultured Saprospiraceae bacterium
CTAGATTCAAAAATATAAACGATAGGAATGGATAAAACAATCCAAGCAAACATGTAATATTCAGGATTCACTTTTAAATGATAAATTTCACTCAATAAAATAATGCCTGCTCCGAGCGAAAAGATTAAAAGACTTGCACAACTTTCTTTCCAGGTTCTAGAATCAAACTTTTTTAACAAGGTATAAATACAAAGTGATTGTGCAGTGAGTAGAGGGATGAACGCAAATGTTGTTTTAGTAACTTTGTTGAAACCATCCCAATTAGAAGCTACAATGGCTATTAAGCCTAGTCCGACAAGTAGAGCTCCCAGTAAACCAAAAAGTAGGAAAATCCTGTTCGGCTCTTGATCTTTTTTATCCTTGAAGAAAGCCTCGATTTCTATTGCTTTCTGGCTGTCTATTATCCCAGCTTCCAGTAATTCATCAATTTCTTGCTTTTTCATTCAAGTGTAATTTAGCAATAGAGATAAGAACTATTTGAAACTTAAACAAAAATATTGAAACATGCAAGAAGAAGATATTCATGCTGTTTTCCAGAATTTTGAATAAATAAAGGTGACAATTTGTTCTAGAAAGGGATTAATCAATAATAATGAATTTTATATTATTTTATCTGATGTCAAATGCTTTTGACTAATAAAAGTTTCCTAGAGAATTTTTTTTCAAGGATTAAAAATGAATAATCAAATCAGTTTGCAAATACATTTTTGTTAATTCAAAAATGTTTATTAAGTTTACTCATGTTGGGTATGAGCAGAAGATCTAAAACTAAGAACAATAGAAACCGATAACGCCATTCCCTTGTCCTTTTACGGGACTTCTTCAGGTAAAATAAAAAACAAATTAATTGTTAGTTCAACTGAGATTGAACTTAACATACCTATAGTGATAGGATCTATCATTTCTAGCTAGATTGATACAATTTAGCATAGACTGATATTGCAAACTTGAGCCTGAAAGGAATCAAGATTTGCTTAGGATTTGAGTAGGGACTACCGAATTTAAAGTTTTTACTACCGAATTTAAATTTCTTTATGTTGAGTTGAAAGAATATTCCTAGTTTGAACGATTAGATAATATTAATTAAGAGTAGTGATACTCTGTTTTTGTAGAAGTTAAAATTAAACCTCTGTACTAGTACAGATCGTAAACCAAAATCAATGCTTATGAAAGTGTTCATATTTGCTGTAGTCATATCTATGTCTATACTCCATTATAACCAAGCGCAATCCTCTATTGAAAAGGTTCCTTGCACTGTCATAGAAACAATGGACTATAAAGAATTTAGAAAAAGTCAAAAAGAAACAATAAACTTTAAAAGAACACATAGCGAAAGTCAATTGCTTAAGAAAAATGCAAAAGGTGAGCTACTAAAAACTATTGATCTGAATCAAGGGAACACTTGCAATCGACATACCTTGTTTTATACAGGGACTCAAACTAATGATGGCGGTTATGTTATAGTTGGAATTAGAAAGATGGATCAAATTAGTAGTGGTGAAAATCAATTAGTTTTTCAAAAAAGAGATTCAATTCTTGATTTAATCTTGGAAAGGACTATTGAACAAAATGAAATTTCTTCAATCTATAGAATATTAGAAGATGAAACTGGATATACTTTGTTGGTTAAAACATCAGAAAAAGAAGATGTAGTTTCTAGGTTAAAATCTAATAGTCAAATAGTAAAACTGGATTTTCAAGGGGATCTTAAATGGCAAGAAAATGTAGGTCTTTTGAATTATTTAATTCCAATAAAAAAAGAAGAGGAAGTACCATTTGTAAAATTGAATAACACATACTTTTTTCCGATTGACTATAAAGAACAACAAATAGGAAATGAATTTATCCTGTTTACACAAAATGCTGAATTAAGGATTAGTGAACTTCCAATTGAAGAGATAGATGATGTTTTTTCGAAGGATGGGAAGCTGTACTTAAAAAGTAAAAACTTTTTAAACCACATTGATTTTAAAGTCGTTGATGCTTCATTGTCGCCTTCAGCTACAATTGAAATTTATCCAAACCCTACAGAGGATAAATTTTTTATATATGGCAAAGTAGGCACTAAGCTTAAAATTTTCTCACTAAATGGCTTGCATTTAAAAGATATAGTAATCAAAGAAAAATCGACTGAAATAAGTTTGAAAGAATTCGAAGATGGCATTTATATTTTAAAAGGTGATTCTAGCCCGGTGTTAAAAAAGATCGTTAAAATTTCAAAATAAACAAAAACCTAAGTCGTGAAGAATATAGTGAAAATCAACCTTGTTTTTTTATTTTTTATTTATAATAATTCAATTTTCTCTCAAAATATTTCTGTTAACAAACAGTATGGGAATGCCAATATTACAATACCATTACATACAATTACAGAAGCGGATATTTCTTTGTCTCTTTCAACATCATACAATACAAAAGGAATAAAAGTTGAGCAAGAGGCATCAGATATAGGATTAGGTTGGGTTTTAAATTATGGAGGACTAATTCAGAGAGAGATTAGGGGCGGGTTTGCAGATGACATTTATTTTAATTACTTTATAAATGATCCAAATACAGAATTTGATAATTGTGAATTAGAAAGAACATTTAGAGGCTTCGCTTTTAAAGATGAATACGATCCATCATATATAAATGGCACTTATTACGAGTTTGATGAAATACCCTACCCTTATGATAAGGAATCAGATTTGTATCACTTTTCTATACCAGGGGCAGCAGGATCATTTACGATTGATCATTCAAGACAGATTGATCAAATATACCCACACAATCCATCATTAAAAATTGAACTAATTAAATCGACTGGCCATCCACTAGGATATCCAGAGAACATGAATTATATATCAGGTTTTAAAGTAACTGATGGTAATGGGATCTCTTATTTGTTTAATAGCATTGAATGTATAGTTCCACTTCAAACAGGATTAGAAAATAATTATACTGTGGCTTGGCATTTAACAGAAATTAAGAATGAAAATACCAAAGGTAAAATCGAAATTGGATACGAAATTGGAAGTCTTGAGTTGTTAAGAATTGGACCTGGTTTTACATATAATGAATTTGATTATCAAATAACACCTGATATGGATCCTCCTTTAATTTCTTACTCTTGTGGAATTGACTCTAGAACTTTCCCGTCTTACAAAGAGCGAGGAATTGTCAGAACTCATACGCTTAATAGAATAGAATCAGATAATTATGTAATTAAATTTAATTTGGAAATTAGGGAAGATATTGAATTATCAGACGATCCTGCTTTTTACGGGGATCCAAATGAAATACTAGAAAAAAAGATTACAGGCTTTGATGTTTTAAATAAACAGAATGTTAATGGCCTACCGATAAAGAAAATTAGATTTGTTCAGGATTACTTCATTACTGATGATTGCGGAGACCAGCTTAATTATAATACTTCTGCAAAATGTAAACGATTAAAGCTTGATAAAGTAGTAGAAGAAGGTGAGAATGGAGGCGTTTTAGAAATTGCTAGTTTTAATTATAATGAATTAAAACTACCAACTAAGAAATCAGCAGCGACAGATGCTTGGGGATATTATAATAATGCTGATCTAGGTGTAAATGTTTATCTTCCCCAAATATATGCTTATCCAGAAGCTCCATCTAGACATAAATTATCACCAGTCAAACTTGATTATTATACAGATGAAATTGTCGTTGAAGGGACAAGTAAAGAAAGCAATTTGATTTATACGAAAGCAGCTGTATTAGAAGAAGTTAGGAATAGCACAGGCGGAATCACATCATTTGATTATGAGCTGAACTCTTTTAAATATCAAAACTCTATTTTGTTTGGAAATGGATTGAGGCTTTCAAAAATTACAACAGATGATCGAAATGGGAATGTTAATGAAGTATTATATAAATATAATGATTTTGAACAGGGTTTAAGTTCAGGGAGAGTTGGAAGAATTCCAGAAATGGCACTATTAGGAGTCATGCCAAATTCATTAGATTTAGCATATTTACAAACTCATATCGAAGAGTATATATTAAGGTTTTCTAGATCTCAAACCCAATCTGATTTTTATAACCCACAGACTGTCTTGTATAACAATGTTGAAGAAATCATTGGTGAATCTGGTTCAGTAAAATGTATATTTAAAGGTTACCAAGATGTTGAAGATGAAGATTTTGAATTAGTTTACTCAAAAAACCCGAACACTTGGTCCGAAGATATCCCTGTTTATTTTACATGTCCTGAAGATGTCATTGGTAGCGACGGCGGGGACTTTAATTTTGACAATTTTCCTTTTACAAGTAGTTCGAATAACGGATTCACAAGAGGCCTACTCCTTGAAAAATTAATTTATAGTCAAGAAGGAGAACTAATTTCAAGTAGAAAAAACGAATATCAACAACTTGATTTGAGCTCAAAATTAATTAATCGAAAGATAAGGAAATTCGGATTTGAAAAAAGAGAAAATAATTCTATTCCGATAAGAACTTATTATAATGATTTTTACCAATATTTGGGTTGTGCCTTCGCTTCTTTTCCTTACAATCTAAATTGTGTTGTTTCGACATTGCAAAATTTTGTTCAATTAGAATGTATTGAACCAGAAGAAAATAGTTGGCCTTTAAATCCTAATTCAGTTTTATATTCTAACACATCTCACTATTTAAAAAATACCACATCAATATTAGTAAAATCAACTGCAATGCTCGATGAAGTTGAAACAATATTAGAATATTCTTATAGAGAGGATTTAGCTCACTTAAATCCAATAGAAATTAAATCATGGGGTAGTGATAATGATGAAATTATAACGAAGAATTATTTCTTACAAGACTATTTAGATGAAAGTGCAGTCTTACCCATCAATAATGAGCTATCAAATCTTATAGCTTTGAATATTAAGAATATGGTGGTTAGACAAGAGCAAATTGTTAATAATAACATAGTTGGAGGATTCAATACTGTGATTGGATCTTTCAATGGGTTTATTGCTCCAAAAGAAATTTGGGGCATTGATAATGAAGGGCAAGAATTTTTAGCATCCTCTTTTATTGCATACAATCAAAAAGGACAGATTGAAGAAATGTGGAACAAGGGAGATTTACATAACACCTTATATACCTATACAGAAGATTTATTGTCAAAAAGAAAGTACAATAAATTCATTGAAGAATTTGTATATGACTATGCAGGAAAAAGGAATCTACTTTACAGTATTGACATTGATAAGTTTCCTACTAGTTATAAATATGATCAATACAATAGGTTAGAAAACAGCACCTACAAGGGAAGTACTCAAAGCCAAACAATTGAACTAAACCCCTTGACAGGAATAAATTCCGTTCAATCAGAAACAAATACAGGAAAGACATTGTCGTCTAAAACTATTCTAGATGGTTTTGGAAGAAGTATCCAGAGTATAAACTGCAGTTATTCTGCCCATAATCAAAATGACGTCTATTCCTCCGTACAATATGATAAATATGGCTCGATTGCTAAAACTTTTTTGCCTGCTGAAAATGAGGACAACACTTGTGATAAATATGAGGAAGGGTCATATTATTTTGAAACTACTTACGAAAACAGTCCTATAAGAAGACCTTTACATACCCAACTATCAACGTGGAGTTCAGGAACATGTCAATTTTATGGAGCAAATGCTGCAGATGAAGTAAGAATGTATACAGCAGGATGTGGAGATTCCTATGGGTATTATCCAGCGAATCAATTATACAAAGTTACTGCCGTTGACGAAAATGGAAACCCTACTGAAATGTTTAGGGATAAATTAGGGAGAACAGTCTTAGTAAGAAAATTTCTAGGCAAAACTTATGAAACACCGATTGATACTCCTTTAAATACAGATAGCCCAGTACTATCAGATGAAGGAGGATCTTCATCGGCTTCATCAAATAAAAATGTCGATACTTATTATGTGTTTGATGACGTAGGGAACCTAGTTAGAATAATCTCCCCTGAAGGAGTTGAAGGAAATCAGAATGTGAACTTTTGTTATGAATACGATAATCTTAATAGGGTAAAAAAAGAAACGTTACCAGGAGCTGGACCACGAAAATATGGATATTTTGACAATAACTTATTAAAATGGTCAGCTGATGCTAATGGGAAAGTAAGCTCATATATATATGATGAATATGGCCGCTTAACGAATGCTTTTTTAGGAGCCGGAGTATCAGATGATGGTCAGTTTACTAGTGAAGGAGATGAAATAGCTAGCTATAAGTATTTTGAACAAAACACATCGACTCAACATTTATCAAACTTGGAGTTTTCAAGCCAAGCCGTAATAAAAGGCAATGACATAATTGATAAGATTTTAAGAACCGATTATACAAGTTATGATGGATACGGCCGTTTGAAGACATCTATTTCAGATAACATAATAGCTGGAGGAAAGGATACCATTAGTATTGAGTATGAAGGGTTAACTTCATTAGCGAAAAGCATTCATCATCAACATAGAGGACATGAATTTTTAGACATAAAAGAAACGTTTGAATATGATCACGCTTATCGAGAGATGTCTCATTCGCATGCTGTAAATGGAGAGTGGCAAACACTTTCAAATTATGAATATTCCTTTAGAGATGAACTAAAAAAGAATTCAATTGGAGGGGCTTTCGCGATGGAATATTTTTATAACCCACAAGGGTGGTTAACTGCGATTAATGGGATAGGGACAGGCCATGAATGGGAGGAAAATTTATGCGTCCCACCACCACCTTTTGAGTTAGACTTGGATATAGTTCCTTGTGAAGAAGATCCTGTAGCTGTAAGCGCGCCATCAAATCCACAGGATACTTCATCTTGTGATGCTACTTACACCGTGATTAATTGTGATTCTCTTCCTGCCTGTGATGCTTATGACGAACAAGTTATGAATCAAATGATTCAGGCCTTCACAAGTTTTATATCCCAGCTTGATCCATCACAAATGTTTTACCCACAAGCATTGATGAGGGTGAGGCTGTGTGATGGAAGTGAAATTTACATTACAGAATCTCAACTTTTTTGGGCGGAATTGAATGGGATTGAAATCCCCCCATATATAGTCTTGCAGATAATTTGCATTTATGAAGAAAATCAAAATGTTGAATTTTTAAATGAAAATGGAGAAAGTTCGGAAGACACTTTTTCAAACTTGATGGAATCTATCAATGAAGGACACAATCTAAGTATAGATGAATACCCTAGCTGTGGAATTGATTCAACTTGTGTTTTTAGCGTAACTAACGATTTGGACACAAATTATATGAGTAGCTGTTTTAAAGATGGTTATGAAAGAATATTTTTAACTTCTGAAGAATCTCCATATTGTTATACGCCAGACTTTACTAGGGAAGGTGATGTAAATTCAGACAATTGTTTGCCTTTAACTCCTTTGCCGATTCAAGCAAGAGAAGAATGTTTTCAATTCGAGCCATTCATTCCTGAGTGTGATGAACCCATTATTACGTCTATGCAAATTGTAATAAATGCAAGTTCGATAGATTGTGGCGAAGGGCATCTATTAAACGCTTACATAGAAGACGAAAATGGAAATACAATTTTCTCTGAATATGGTATCAATGGAGAAGTTGTCTTTAACATCCCTTCAAATTTTAATGTTGCTTTGCAGTACACAGTCTGTTTTGGGTATCCACTTTGTCCAGAAGGAGAAGAAACCGATTGTAGGCATTGTATACATAGTGTGAAGCGACACATCACATATGAATGCGATTGCTCCACAGAAGATCCTCCTCCAACTACCACTGGTGATCCAAATTGCCCTTGTACTGATGATCCTGTTCCTCCTGTAGCACCTCCAATTGAATGCGCAGAATGTGATCCACCTGAATTAGAACAAGAACAACAAGATTACTTAGATGATTTGATGGATTGGGCAGGAAGCATAGAAACAGAAGACGATATTGAATTTCCCATTACCATGTGCAGAGTAACTTTGTGCAATGGAACCAAAGTTTCGATACCGACACAATATTTGGAGCAAAATCCAATACCCGGTTTTCCTGAGCCAGTTATCTGTGATGAAGAATATGTAATCCCAGAACCTACTTGTATTGAAATAAATGTTCCATTTGGAATGAAGTTTAAATATGATGATCCGGAAACTTCATATTCTGGTGCCATACCACAGTATAATGGCAATATTTCCCAAATAGAATACCAATTTTTGGCCAAAGATGTTGAGGCATATAATTACAAGTACGATAAAATTGATCGGCTCATTGAGGCAGATTATTGGTGGAAATCTTGCAAAGGACAATACTGGAATAATAAATATTATAATGTCGAAGGAATAACTTATGACCTTAATGGAAATTTAAAAACCATTAAAAGAAATTCGATTAGCGAAGCTTGTGACTCACCAATCGTCATCGATGATTTAATTATGACCTATGATGGCAATCAATTAAGTGGAGTGACTGATTTGGTTGAAAACGAGCCAGGAGGTTTTATGGGCTACAGCTCTAATGGATTTGATGATGTGTCTTATACATATGACAACAATGGGAACGTTGACCGTATTGCAAACAATGAAAATTCTGTGACACACAACTTCATGGATTTACCAGGATTAGCTTCTTATCTAGAAGATAATTATTGGTCCTATACAGTAGACGGATTTAAAGTAAAAGAAGGCAATACTGAGTATGTTGGTAGCATCGAATACAAAGGTGGAGACTTATATGCAATACATCATGCTCAAGGGAGAATTGTCCAAGATAGAGATGATCAAAGTGATGGAACAGACCTACCGAATATTGATGAGCCGCTGGATTTAAAGCATCAATTTTATCTTTCTGATCACCTTGGTAATGTAAGAGTTGTCTTCGAAAATAAAGATGGGCTTGAGTTTGTGCAAGAAGAAGATTATTATCCTTTTGGAATGAAGAAAGAGGGCTATAATGCCATAGAAATAGATTACGACTTAGGCACTCATACCAAAATGCAATACAATGGCATTGAGAAAACGGAAGCATTAGGAAAACACCTATCTTTAGCACACTATAGGTTGCATGATGCATCAGTTGGGAGATGGTTTCAAATAGATCCTGTTGCACCCAAGTATGGAGGCCAGTCTCCTTATAATAGTATGTTTAATGATCCGATAGCACTGAATGATCCATTAGGGGATGATCCGTCCTGGTTAGGAGGCTTTATAAGTTTTGCTGCAGGTTTTACAGCTACCCATTTAGTAACAGATGCACGTGGCCCAGAAAGGCTGGGGCAATCGATTGCTGGTGGTGCCGCAGGTGTAGGTTTATATTTAGGAGGAGATGCTTTGATATCCAGTGGAGCCATGAGTGGGTGGAGGTTGCCTGATTTGAGTATGAATTTTAATGTGAGTTCTGCAGATTTAAATATATTATTTAGTACAATACAAGGTATTCATTTTGTTTTAGAGGAATATACCCCTGAAATTTATAAAAATACAGTTATTGATATTGCAGAAGGGCAGCCTGCTATTTTGACTTATGATTCTGATGGAGAAATGGCAAAAATAAGACGAAATCAAGCAACATGGGACGTACCTACTGAAAAGCATCATCATAGAGATGAATATCCATATGCTTCAACCTTTGAGGGAGGACCAACTGCAAATGTTCATCTTGTTCCTTCTGGAGAGAACTCTTTTCAAGGTATACAATTAAAAATTTTATACTCGAATCTTGAAACCTGGGAGCAATTCCTTGTTTTACCTGTACCTCAAGGTAAAACAAGGAAGCCAGATTTGCCTCTAGTAGCAAGAAATATTATAAAACATAATTTAAAAGTGAAACCAAGGAAAAAAACAACTGCAAAAGTTGTAAATATGCTTGAAAGAGCTCTAGAAAAAGCTGCTTTAAGATGGTTAACTTTGCCATATTATGATCCAAATTATTTACCTAC
>CALDYJ010000172.1 GCA_937941095.1 uncultured Saprospiraceae bacterium
CCTCTTTAGGAGTGGAAATTGCACCAAACAACTATACTCAACGTATAGGAAAAGATGGTGTATTGATCGTCGGAGTAGTAAGTCAGGGACCTGCTGAAAAAGCCGGCCTTTTGCCAACATACAGAAACAATAGCGGCCAAATTGTACTTGGAGACATCATCGTTGGGATAGACCAGGAAGAGATTGAAAATGTAAATGATTTGACCTTAGCGCTTGAAAAATTCATGCCTGGCGATAAAGTTATCGTTTCTGTACTAAGAAATAATACCATTTTGAAGTCAGAATTGGTTTTAGGCGAGGCGAAATAACAATAAAATCCGATACTATTGATACTTTTATGTTCTTGTTGAATTAGATTCTTTACAATGAATAACGGAAAAAGTTCTTTTAATGTGTTTTTTGGCTTCATCATCTTCATGGCATTGATGAATGGTGGAATAGGTGCAGCTATCCCTTTCTTAATATTTTTCTTTGTTGTCAATTCATTTATGGCACCAAGTAAGCGAAAAAGAAGGGTTCCAAATACTGGCCAATATCAACCAAATAACCGTGAAAGAGCTAGAAGGCAAGCGGATATGGCTAGACAAAGAGCTGAGCAAGCTAGAAGAGAAGCCATCAGAAGAAGGCAAGGAACGAAGAAGAGAACCATGGTTTCTAAAAGAAATCCTTTCAAAAAAAGTGGAATCGCTAAATTTAAAGAATACGACTACGCTGGAGCCATCAATGACTTCGAAAAAGCATTGACAATTAATCCTGAAGACATTGCTGTCCATTTTAACCTGGCAGCTTCTTATTCTTTAACAGAAAATAAGGATAAGGCTTTTCAAGCTTTGGATAAAGCAGTAGATTATGGGTTTAAGGATTTTGATAAAATTAATACACATGATGCGCTAGCTTTTTTAAGAATTCAACCAGAATTTGAAAACTTCAAAGCAAATGGTTATCAATTAGGAAGCAAAACAAAATTTGGCCCTAAGAAAGAAGAGGCGGCTCAAGGAATTGATCCTAACTTATTGGAACAATTAAAAAGATTACAAGACCTTAGAGAAAAAGGAGTCTTGACCGAAGAAGAATTTGTATTTCAAAAGAAAAAGATTTTAAGATAATTGGCTAAAAGAAAAGATAAAACAGCTGCAGCATTACTCGCCATATTTGGTGGAGCGCTAGGGATTCATAGATTTTATACAGGACAAGTTGGTCTTGGTATTCTTTATATCTTCTTGCCAGGCGCCTGGTTGCTTTCTCTTATCGATGCTACTATTTTCTTAACACAAGATGAAGATAAATTTGATTACAAATACAATCGAGATCTCCTTGATGTAAGTTATAATAACAACTACGAAACAGATTTTAATAGAAGAAGAAGAGAAGAAAGAAGACGAAAGATGATTGCTAATGAAGAAGCAGCATTTAGGGCAGAACAAATAAGGAGGAGAAAGACTGGTGCTTCTAAGAAGACTACTAACCCCAAAAGGGCTAACCCAAAAACAAATCCGCATAAACTTAAAGGGATAGAAAAGTATAAGGAGTATGATTTTGAAGAATCTATTGAAGAATTCAAAAAATCTCTTCAGATTTATTATCCTGATGTAGCAGTTCATTTTAATCTTGCCTGCGCTTATTCAATTACGGAAGAAGTGGAATCTGCTTTGTTTCATTTGGACAAGTCTGTAGAATATGGCTTTGTCGATTTTAAAAAAATCAAGGAGCACGACGCATTAGCTTTTTTACGGATACAAGCAGCTTTTGATCAATTTTCGAAAAATGGTTATCGTTTAACTAAACAGCCTGCGGTCAAAGAAATGAAGCAAAGTGTTGCTGAACCTCAAAAAATTGTAGGAGATTCTACAGATTTACTTGAACAATTAAGAAAATTAGGCGAACTTAAGGAAAGAGGCCTTCTAACAGAAGAAGAGTTTCAACTTCAAAAGGAAAAACTACTCAAGTAAGTCATCTCAAAACCTTATACTTCCATTTAAAAAAAGTATTTTAAGCCAAGCTTTAACAGCTTAATAACGAACGTATGAAGAAAACATACGTTATATAATTAAGATTTGTATTTTTAAGATTAGACAAACTCATTCATGTTAGCAAAAACACTAATATCTAAATCACTCATTCCCCTTAAAACCTCGGATACGGGCGAATTTGCTGTTGGTGCAATGAGTGAATACAATGTAAAACATTTTCCAATTGTCAACAACGAACAGTTGTTAGGTTTGATTTCAGAAGAAGACATCATGAAATCTGATGTTTCTGAAGCCATTGGATCATATAGTCTTGCTCTTTCAAAAGCTTATGTAAAAGATGATGAACACTTGTATGAAGTGATGCGTCTATTAGGTGAGCACAAATTGACCATTATTCCTGTTGTAGATGGAGACGATAATTATGTTGGAGTGATTACACAGCATGATTTGATTACCTTTTTTGCGGAGACGGGTTCTTTTTCTGAACCAGGTAGCATCATCGTATTAGAAATTCCAAAAAGAGATTATTCGATGGCAGAGATTTCACAAATCGTGGAATCCGAAGGAGCTGTTATTCTTAGCTCATTCATTACTACTAATTTAGATGAATCTGTCGTTGATGTGACCATTAAGATCAACAAGGCTCAAATCCATAACATCATTGCAAACTTTGAGCGCTATTCCTATAAAATAAAGTACTCCTTCCAAGAAACTGAAATATTTGATACCATTAAAGAGCGATACGACTCTCTAATGTCTTATCTAAATGTTTGATTTATTAGTTAGTCCTTAGTCCTTAGTCCTTTGTCCGTGCCTACTATGGGTTGACCGAAAGACCTAAAAACACGAACGACTATAGACCAAAAACGATCAACCAAACTATTCCAACCTAAATTTAATAGGAAGATTAAACTGTACTTTAACTGGAACACCACCTTGAGTGCCTGGATGCCACTTAGGCATTTCTCTAACTACCCTAAGCGCTTCTTTTTCTATGTCTTCTTGAACACCTTTTATGGCCACTATTTCAGTAATGTAGCCTTCTTTGTCTACAACAAATCTTATCACAGCAGTGCCTTCGACATCTCTTTCTCTTGCTCTGGCCGGATATTTTACATTAGAGTAGATGTGGCGAAGCATTAAATTTTGTGCGCATGTTTTTCTTACCTTGTAATCTTCGATCTCTTCACATCCTGAAAACATCGGCATAAGCTCAACAATTTTAAATTCCTCTTCATCGGGATTTGGATTGTCGTTTTCTTCTAATGTTTGTTCTATGATGAGATCGTCTTTGTATTGGCCTTGATTGTAAACATTGCCAAGGGAGTCATAAACCGTAAATGGGCCATTTCTTTCATTATTGAGGTAAGTATAACTAGACCTTAAGATGCCATCATCAAAAGATTCTTGGAGTCCATTTATTTTTCCATTCGTATAATTGGTTTTTAAGTAAAGAGCACCGGTGTCAAAATTGTAGCTTAGCCACTCTCCAGATTTTTCATCATTTTCGTATTGTCCTTTTACTGAAATTTTTCCTTTGTCTGTCCAGGACACGAATGGTCCATTTTTCGTTTTCAGGTTTTTGTCTGAATAAGTGTTTTCAGCAGTACATTGAAATTTTTCTGGATAAAAAACTCGCAATTTATAGCTACCATCTTGGGTTTGACTACTGACGTATTGATAAGTACCAAGTATGATAGTTTCAGTAGCTGGAATTTTATCCTTATACCTGTTTTGATAGACGTTTCCAATTTGAGCAATTTTAGCCGCAGAGCACGAAGCTAAAAAGATGGCCAAGAAACAGTATACTATATGATTCATTTTCATAAAAAATAATGCTTTGTATTATTAAGGTACTAATTTTCTATAATCCATGGAAAAACTTTTCGGCTTCCTTTTATCCATGTAGGATGTCTATGTCCGAGCCCCTCTTCAATATCTAAACGAATGTTTTCGCTAGGCATTCCTGCCTCCAGCAATATTTGTTGCATTTTCTCAATGGATCTAACAGTAGATTCTTCAAATTCGCCTGAGTCAAAATATATCTTTTTTGAAGAGAGGTCGCTTACGTTTTTATGCAAATCATAAACTTTGTCATTGACCCAAAAGGAAGGGGAAAATACAATGGCCTTACCATAAATTTCGGGGTAAGTCATGATCATATAATAAGACATTAATCCAGCTAATGAAGCACCACCTATTATTGTTGATTCACTTGTCGGAATGGTTCGGAAGTTTGCGTCCACCCATTTTTTAAGATCTGTAGCTACCCACTTTGCATGTTTATCTCCGCTTACAACTTTTTCTTTTGGAAGATGTGGTGAGGTGAAGGGTTTGTATTCAGTCATTCGGTCGTCAGAATTATAAACACCTACGACTATAGCCTGTTCTTGATTTAAGTGCCCAAGGCTATCCAAAATTTCATCGATCTGCCATTCCAAACCTTCTTTGATTTTCATGTCAAATAATGATTGGCCATCTAAAAAGTATACGACGGGGTAGGCAATGCTGTCATTTTCATAAGCTTTCGGCAAATAGATACCTAATGTTCTTTTTTCTCCAAGGTAATCTATCATGACGGTATCTTTGAGAAACTGCACATTTTCGGAAGCTGTACTGCTTAGTCCTGCTACCCATTCTTTGTGTTTCTTTTCTTCGATTTTTTCAATGATGCGATCATAGATATAGGACCCACCAGCAAGTAGAGCAAAGATGCCTAAAAGGGCAATGAGTATTTTTTTTATTTTCATTGGTTTTGAATCTTGTTGCTGAATAAATATACTTAAAAGCTTTTTAAATTTAGATTTTGATGATCTGGCCTTTTAAATATCTTACTTAAAAATTATGATCCATCAAAGGAGCTTATATCTTAGCAAAAAAACAAGAATGATCTACTTCATCATGGGGGTCTCTGGTGCAGGAAAAACAAGTATAGGAACACAACTAGCAAAAAAATTAGCTCTTCCTTTTTTAGATGGAGACGATTTTCACCCAAAGGAAAATGTGTTAAAAATGAAGTCAGGTAAACCTTTGGAAGATCAAGATCGAATGGCCTGGTTGCTAACCATTGGCCGAGAGGCAAAAGAATCTCTAAAAAATGAAGGGGCTGTTATCGCTTGTTCTGCACTTAAAGAAAAATATAGAAAACTTCTGACAGAAGACATTAAAGAAAAATGTCAGTGGATATTTTTAAAAGGGAGTTTTGACTTAATTGATAGCAGATTAAAAAAACGACAAGATCACTTTATGCCACCGCATCTTCTCCAATCCCAATTTGATGCATTGGAAATACCTGAATATGCCTTTCACGTGGATATCGATCAGGCTATAAACAAAATTGTTTCAGATATTATTATCTTCCTTGGCTTAAAAAATAATATGCAGAATAAATCTAAGGTTGGAATAGTAGGCTTAGGAGTTATGGGCAAAAGTTTAAGTCTAAATTTGATTGATCATGGATTTAAATTATCACTTTACAATCGACATGCTCTTGGCCTAGAAGAAAATGTAGCTAAAAATTTTATACGCCAAAATATTGACCCTGCTTTCGCTAATGGTTTCGATGAGCTTAAGGCATTTGTTGATTCATTAGAGCAACCAAGGAAAATTTTAATGATGGTTAAGGCAGGAAAGACTGTTGATGGACTGCTAGATGATCTAATCCTTTTGTTAGATAAGAATGACATCATCATAGATGGAGGAAACGAGCATTACAAAGTCAGCAAACAAAGAAACGAAAAACTAGCCTTACAAGGCATTCATTATTTTGGATGTGGAATATCAGGCGGCGAAGAAGGGGCTCGAAAAGGCCCGTCCATAATGCCTGGTGGGAGTGAAGAAATCTACCCTTTAATAGCTGATGTTTTAGAAACCATTGCAGCCAAAGATAAAAATGGAAATCCTTGTTGCAGCCTGATCGGACCAGCAGGAGCTGGGCATTTTGTTAAGATGGTTCACAATGGGATTGAATATGCAGAAATGCAACTCTTGGCAGAAGTATATCAACTCGCCAGGGAAGTGAATCAACAAAAGCCTGATGAAATAGCAACTTTATTAGAAGGATGGAAACAATTTGGCTTAAACTCATACCTTTTAGAAATTACTATAGATATACTCAGAAAAAAAGATGGCGAAGATTGGTTGATTGATAAAGTTTTAGATAAGGCTGAAAATAAGGGCACTGGGAGTTGGACCACAATAGCAGCTTGTGAACTAGGAGTAGCAACACCAATGATAAGTGCAGCATTATTTGCAAGGTATACTTCATCTTTAAAAGGTACACGAAAAGCCGCAGCCACTATATTTCCAAATAAAAAAGCCATTGCTCATAAAATCTCAAATGATGACTTGAGAAAAGCTTATGACTTTGCAAGAATAATAAATCACCACCAAGGTTTTGCATTAATTGCAGCTGCAGCAAAACAGTATAAATGGCCTTTGGATTTAAGTGAGATTGCTAGAATTTGGACTAATGGGTGCATCATACGTTCTGACTTGATGGAAACTTTAGTAATCCAACTGAAGGAAAATTCAGATTTGCTTTTGAATGCAGTCCAAGTCGCTAAAATTCCTACTTTCATCGATTCATTGTATGAACTTTTGAAGCAAGGATTGGAAGCAAGGCAAACTTTACCTTGTTTCTCTGCAGCCCAAAATTATTTAAGTGCTTACTTCCAAGAAAGATCTAATGCAAACATTATCCAAGCACAGAGGGATTATTTTGGCGCCCATAAGTATCAAAGAAATGATGATCCAAGTGGGAAGTATTACCACAGTATTTGGAAATCATAAGCACTATGGACTATAATTTACTTCTAAGCATTGTTGGTGGAATAGTCATTTTGATGACTTTGATTTTGTATTTCCGAATCCCAGCTTTTATATCATTGTTAATTGCAAGCATCAGCGTAGGTTTAATGGCAGGTATGTCAGGAGAAGCCATTATGAAAGGTGTTCAAAATGGCATGGCAGGAACACTTGGATTTGTAGCAACAGTGGTAGGCTTAGGGGCTATGTTTGGAGCTATACTGGAGCATTCAGGAGGAGCTAGAGCCATTGCAGAATTTACCCTTAAAAAAAGTGGAGAAAAGAGAGCACCTTTTGCCATGCTTGTAACAGGATTTTTGGTTGCCGTTCCAGTATTTTTTGATGTGGCTTTCATCATATTAGTTCCAGTCACTTATGCTTTGCAAAGAAAAACAAAAAAATCACTTTTGCTTTATGGGATTCCTTTATTAGCCGGCTTGGCTATTACACATTCTTTTATTCCTCCGACACCAGGCCCAATTGCAGTAGCTGATATTATTGGAGCTGACCTTGGTTGGGTTATTTTATGTGGCTTCTTAGTAGGTGTCCCTACAGCAATAATTAGCGGGCCAATCTTTGGGAAATACATTGCCAATAAAATCCACATTGAAGCACCACCATTACTCACTAAAAAAAAGGATTCTGAAGCTTTGCCTGGAGTTGGGATGATCTTGCTTATGATTGGAATTCCAATTGTTTTGATACTCTTCAACACTTTACTAAACAGCCCATTATTTGAAGCTTATGTTGGGCAAACATTTATACGCATTAAATTATTTTTCCAATTTATCGGTCATCCTTTTGCTGCACTCATCATTGCAAATTTATTAGCTTGGTATTTTTTAGGCATTCGTAGAGGTGTAAAGAAAGAACAATTATTGGGGATTACTTATAAGTCCATGGAGCCAGCTGGTGTTATTATTTTGCTAACAGGTGCTGGTGGAGTTTTTAAGCAAATGTTGATTGATACGGGTGCTGGTGCTATGCTTGCTGAATCTTTGACTTCACTTGGAATCCCACTATTGGTTTTTGGATTTTTAGCAGCAGCATTGATTAGGATTATCCAAGGTTCTGCTACTGTAGCCATGATTACTGCAGCGGGTATGATGGCCCCCTTACTTATTGCTGCCCAATATTCTGGTTTTGAAACGGCCTTGCTTGTAATTGCTATTGCTTCTGGAGCTTCTATTCTTTCACATGTAAATGACAGTGGTTTTTGGCTAGTTAGTCAATACATTGGAATGTCAGAAAAACAAACTTTTCGATCTTGGTCTATGATGACAACGATCTTAGCTGTGTGTGGATTTTTGTTTTCAATGCTTCTTTTTTTATTGGCTTAAACGGATCTTCCATTCAGCAAATGCTGTTTTGTAAATAACGTTTAAAATCTATTTGCAAAAATTATAGCCTAATAAATTTCAACAATCATTTCGATTTCAACACAGATGTTTCTAGGCAGAGAATTGGTGCCGAGTGCAGCTCTAGCATGTTTTCCTTTTTCCCCAAAAACCTTGACCATGGTATCTGAAAAACCGTTCATGACCTCAGGTTGATTTTTAAAGTCATCTGTACTTCTGACTAAGCCCATGACCTTTACTATTCTTTTGACTTTATTCAGGTCTCCTAAATGATCTTTTAGAACTGCTAGTTGTAGTACTGCTACTCGCTGAGCAGCTTCATAGCCTTCTTCTTCGGTAAGGTCTTTTCCTAGGGTTCCAGTTATGTATTTTCCATCGGGCATTTTAGGACCTTTGCCTGCAAGAAAAAGTAACTTATCGACTTGGACTACATTGACATAATTGGCTACAGGTTTGGAGGGAGCTTCTAATGAGATGCCTAGTGATTTTAGTTTTTCTTTATAGTCAATCTTTGGAAGAGGCACTTGTTTTCCAATAATGCTAGTATCCTTTTTTTGATCTAAAGAACAAGCAAATAAAGTTAGAAAGCTTAAAGAAAGTATGGCGGCTTTGAAAAGTACATTCATTTTGTTTTTTATCCAATTCATTATTAAAAATAAATAAAACTAAGGATAAAGATAATTGCTTAGATGAAATAGAAATAAATGCCTTCTATAAAATTCAGATAAATTTTGTTTTAAAAGAAGCTTTCTGTTTATTTAATTCGTTATAAAATCGTAACCCAGTGACCAAATAGTCAAGGAGAAGCTTTTAACTATTGAATCCTTGTATAACTTTACTGTTAAACTTATAAATTGATGGCTATGGATTTAATAAAACAGGAGATAGAAAACTATTTCCCCCTCACCGAAGAAGACCACGAATTACTTACCAATACATTTTATCCTATTTCTTTTCCTGCTAAAACTATTATTAAAAAGCAAGGCCAATTAGAAAGGAATTTATACTTTTTAGCCAAAGGCATAGTTAAAGGTTATCATTATCAGGATGGAAAAATTCTTGTAGAACATTTAATGGAAGAGGGGCATTTCTTTGGTTCCTTAAAAAGCTTTATGGCAGAGGAAGCAAATGATGAGATTTTTGAAGCCGTTACGGATTGTTTTGCCTATAAGGTTTCAAAAACAGATTTTGAACTCATAAAACAATCTGGGAAAAAATGGAATGAATTTATCCAAGGGATGATAAATTATTCCTTGGATTGTAAAATGGAAAGGGTAAGAAACTTTCAATCAAAAACGGCAAAAGAAAGATATCGTTGCTTTTTGGAAGAATCTCCCTCTCTTGCTTTAAATGTGTCCGTAGTAGATTTGGCCTCTTTCCTAGGCATCGAAAAACAATCCTTAAGTAGAATTAGAAGCCAGTTGCGAAAGTAACAAATGTTATTTTTTTCACTTTTTTTTTCACTCATCTTTGAGGTGTAAAAAGAAGAACATGAAAGAATTATCATTGGTTACAGGTGCAAATGGACACTTGGGTAACAACCTAGTCAGAATATTAATTCAAAATGGAATCAAGCTTAGAGCTACCGTCCGAAATTTAAACAATAGGGATCCATTTGATGGTTTGGATTGCGAATTAGCTTATGCTGACATCATGGACAAGGGCTCGCTAATTAAGGCATTTGATGGAGTGTCAAGTGTTTATGCCGTTGGGGCGTCTTTTAAATTGTGGGATAAAAAACCTAAAGAAAATATTTATGATGTTAATGTAGAAGGAACGCGGAATGTATTTGAAGCCGCTCATGAGTGCGGGGTGAAAAACATTGTTTATGTAAGTTCCGTTGCTGCTCTCAATACTAATCTTATTCCGATGAAACCTGAGAATGGTTACAACAGTAATCGCTTCAATTGGTACTACAATTCTAAAAATGATTCTGATAAAATTGCACTTAAACTAGGAAAGAAATACAATATTCGTACAGTGCTGGTATTGCCCTCTGCGATGGTAGGTAGCCAGGCATTTAAGTTGAGTACTTCGAATCAATTTGTATGGAATATATTAAATGGGAAGGTTCCAGTTGATACCAATTTTACATTAAACTGGATAGATGTCAAAGATGTAGCAGCTGGAGTTTATCAAGCTATGCAAAAAGGCAGAGACCAAGAAAGATATATTCTGGCCAATGAAAAATGCATGTCTATTCAAGATAGTATTAAAGTGGCCGCAGAACTTTTTCCAGAATTAAAATTAAAGACTCCACAAACAGTACCAAAGTGGATCTTATACTCTTTGGCAGGCATGATGGAAGCTGGCAGTAAAATAACATGCAAAGAACCATTACTGCAAAGACATTACATAGATATGTTCTATGATTTAAAACAAGATTATGACATCAGTAAATCTAAAGCAGATTTAGGCTTTAGTCCAAAACTTGGAAAACAAGCCTTAGTGGATGCACTCAAATATTTGAAAGAAGATTATAAAATGATTGAAAGCTAAAAGATAAATAAAACTAAATCTATAACATATGAGATACCTAATTATTATATTTTTTCTAATGACAATAAATCAAGCCATGGCCCAAAAAGAAATTAAAACATCGATACTTATTAATGCATCGGCAGAAACCGTTTGGAGTTTACTGTCTGATTTTAAATCTTATGAAAATTGGAATCCTTTTATTAAATCAATTTCAGGTGAAATGCAAGTTGGGAATAAGATTAAGGTGAATGCTGGTGGAATGAAGTTTCAACCTAAGCTATTAGCTTTTGAAAAGCAAAAAGAAATCCGATGGGCCGGTAGATTATTGTTTAGTGGAGTGTTTGATGGAGAACATTCATTTGAAATAATTGACAATGAAAACGGTTCGGTTACTTTTAAGCAAGAAGAAAGATTTAGCGGAATTTTAGTAGGCTTATTTGCTAAGAAATTGGATACAGAAACACGTGAAGGGTTTAAAGCTATGAATGAACAATTAAAAATAGAGGCAGAAAAAATGGAAAAGCCTCTGCTACATAATGTTATACGAAAGTAATTAAAAGAAAAGATCTATCTCTAAAAGGTAGATCTGAATATTCTGGCTATTTTATACACATAGAAAGTATCATAGAATTTGAACATGAATATAGATGAATCAGGATGCTGATGAAATTAAAGTAGAATATGGATGACTCATTGCAACAAAATCTTCCCAGCTTTCAATTTTTCACCATTAGATATAATGGAATAAAAATACATGCCTTTTGGCAAATGGCTTAGGTTAAATTGATAACTGCCATAGAATTCTGGTAATTCTTGATTGAAAATTACATTTCCATGCAGGTCATTTAAAAAGAAATCAGCTTTTAAATTTTGGTATACAGGCAATTCAAGCTTGACGAATCCCTGAGAGGGATTCGGGTATACGGTGATGCCAAGATCAGACTCAATAGTTGGAGGAATTGCATCCTCAAGGGCAGTGACCAGTTCGGGAGGAAAAGCTTTCGTGCTGTCGCAAACTTCAGCAGTACCTAATCTATAATTAGGAAAATGTGGGAGCGTAGCGATGTTGTAAGCAGGAATTCTGATGTTCTGTTGGACCATGCAAGCTTCCCCTTTTCGATCCGGGTAATGAATGACGTGCATGGTATTGGTGGAATTGTAAGCAGCCATGTAAATTCGGCAATCAGGCCCCCGTTCCATTTTGAAAAAGGGAGTTTCATCCCCCCAGAAATCATCGTAGTTTTCAATCCAATCAATTTCGATCATGCTTTCTTCAATGTCAGCACGCCAAAGATCATATTGGTATATTTTTTTGTAATGACAAGTATAAAGAAAACGACCGGAAGCAGAAAAACTTAAACCACACCATCCGCCCATATAATCTTTCGGAGCTTCGATGTATTGGTAGTTTGAAAAAGTACCCGTACTGCGATCGAAGTCAAAAAGCTGAAGCCCATCAGCTTCACCAAAGATGGCATATTTGCTGCCGTCTGCAGAAAAACTACAAGCACTTGAAGAATGATTGTTGTCTGAAATAAGTAAACCAATGTCTTGGTGTTTAATGTTCATCTGTCCTTGTTCATTTAGTGCTAGAATCATTTTTTCAGAAGTAAAGCGCTTAGGACTAATAAGCCACCATCCATTTAAATCCGTATTTCTAACAGCGGTCAGTAGACCGCTGGTTAATAAAGAATCTACCAATACATTTTTTTCCAGAACTCTGTTATTTAAAAGGTCGATGCTAGAATAAAGTAATTCATTAAAAGAGTTGTTGTTTTCAAAAATTAAGTTTTT
The DNA here is from genome assembly GCA_937941095.1 of uncultured Saprospiraceae bacterium. Taxonomy (GTDB): domain Bacteria; phylum Bacteroidota; class Bacteroidia; order Chitinophagales; family Saprospiraceae; genus JALZVN01. The sequence goes on from CALDYJ010000172.1 coordinate 12,410, forward strand.
GTGAAAAAGGATGGAGATGTCAGGATTTGCTGGGCTAGGTAAGGCCAGCATGCTTTGAGTTGTAGCGATGTATCCACTGAGGTCATTATCAAGGTAGCAGAATTCGTCTGCCGTTTCCCCAACATTTAGACTGTCGCCATTTTCAAGCATGATTCCATCGGCTCCATAGAGACTGCATCCATTAGAAGAAAAAGCAAGCTCCCCGTTTTGATCACTATAAGAGACATTGCATAAGTCCATGTCAAAGCCTTTTTCATAAACGTCCATTGTAATCTGTTCATCACTAAAATTGATGATGTTTCCTCTTCTGTTTACTCCTCCATCTAACTCGTAAGATCCGAAGATCCAGTTGTAGTCATGGTCTTGAGCTGAACTGAATGAGTAAGCAATGAAAAAACAAAACAGACTGAATAAATATTTCATAAGATCAAAATAATGAATTGGAATGAAAAAAGTTATTGTACCATAAACATTGTTTTATCTTTTTACCTGAAGGGGCAAAGTAGTTGAAAGCATCTAAGCAAACGAATCAACTTCAGATTCGGTAGGAATAAATTTAAATTCGGTCATTTTTTGACGAATAAGTCAGTTTCTTATCTAAAAGAAAGATCATTTGGAGAGCAAGAAGAGTATTTGCATACTAAAACTTAAACAAATAGCTTGGCTGAAATACATCCTAAGAAGCTTCTAAACTTTCGAAGTTTTGGAAGCCTTCACCAGCACATTTTCGTAACTTAGTCCTTCAAAATCTGAGTATGAGTGAAAAGAAATTATTCCTATTAGATGGACATGCCTTGGTGTATAGAGCACATTACGCTTTCATCACTAGACCATTAATAAACTCCAAAGGCATTAACACCTCTGCCATCACTGGATTTACTAGAACACTTTGGGATCTGATGCGCTCTCAAAAGCCGACCCACATTGCTGTTTCTTTTGATGTATCTGGTAAGACCTTTAGAAATGATATGTATCCAGCATACAAGGCCAACAGGGAGGCTCAACCTGAAGACATCACCACGGCTTTTCCATACATCAGAAAAATCATAGATGGCTTTAACATTCCTATTATTGAATTGGAAGATTATGAAGCTGATGACGTCATAGGGACCATCGCAAAGCAAGCGGAGCAGGAAGGATTTACAGTGTATATGGTGACACCTGATAAAGACTTTGGACAATTAGTTTCAGAAAATATATTTTTATACAAACCTTCCAGACAAGGAAATGGCGTAGAGATACAAGGAATCAAAGAGATTTGTGAGAAGTGGGATATAAGTAAGGTAGATCAAGTGGTAGACATACTTGGTTTGCAAGGAGATGCTGTAGATAACATTCCTGGTATACCAGGCATTGGACCAAAGACGGCAGCAAAACTTTTGCATCAATTTGGATCCATGGAAGAGATCTTGAAAAATACTGACCAGTTAAAAGGAAAACAAAGAGAAAAGGTAGAAACCTTTGCAGAGCAAGGATTACTCTCTAAAAAATTAGCACGAATAGACATTAATGCTCCTATAAAATTTGATGCAACCAGCTTTAGAATAGATCCCCTGGATAAAGATAAATTAGGAGACGTATTTAAAGAGTTAGAATTTAGAACGCTTGCAAGTCAAATCCTTGATGCTAAGCCACAAAAACCTGGAACTCAAGGAAGCCTCTTCCCAGGGCAGAGCAGTCCAGCTCCTCCTCCTAATGGAAAATCTAATGTCAAAGCAATTGCTGAAAACAACATTAAGAATACTAAGCATGCATACCACTTGGTAGATACCAAAGCTAAAAGAGCTGACCTGATAAAATTGTTGAGTAAACAAAAAGTCTTTTGTTTTGATACGGAAACTACAGGTATAGATCCTAATGAAGCTGAGGTAGTCGGTCTTTCATTTGCCGTAAAGGCGCATGAAGCTTACTACATCCCAACACCAGAAGATCAAGAAGAAACGAAGGCGATTTTAGAAGAATTTAGGGCTGTATTTGAAAATGAAAAAATTGCGAAGATCGCCCAAAACATAAAGTACGATGCCATCCTTTTAAAATGGTATGGAATAGAAGTGAAAGGTAAGTTTCTAGATACCATGATTGCCCATTATCTATTAGAGCCTGAGTTGAGGCACAACATGAATTACCTCTCAGAAACATACCTTAAGTATGAACCCATCAGCATAGAAAGTCTGATAGGTAAAAAAGGTAAGAAGCAATTGAGCATGCGAGAGGCTGCATTGGAAAAGATAGTAGATTATGCAGCAGAAGATGCTGATGTGACTTTACAACTGCATGAAGAACTGTTTCCTGAATTGAAAAAGGAAAAGCTACTTAAATTGTATGAGGACATCGAAGAGCCATTAATCAAGGCACTCACACAAATGGAATACAATGGTGTAAATCTAGATGAAGAATACTTAGCCGATTATGCCATTGAACTCGGAAAACACATCGAAGACCATCAAAAAGAGATTTATAAATTAGCTGATGGCGAATTTAACATTGCTTCTCCAAAACAAGTAGGTCAGATTTTATTTGAAAAACTGAAGATTCCTTACCGTTGGAAAAAGACAGCAACAGGTGTACACTCAACGAGTGAAGAAAAATTGGCAGAACTAGCACCTGAGTATGAAATAGTAGCTAAGATTTTAAAACATCGTGGATTAGCAAAATTGAAATCTACTTATGTAGATGCGCTGCCACGATTGGTGAATCCAAAAACAGGCCGCTTGCACAGTTCATTTAATCAAGCGCTGGCAGCTACTGGACGACTAAGTTCTAACAATCCTAACCTACAGAACATTCCTATTAGAACTCCAGAAGGTGCTAAGATTAGAGAAGCTTTTGTGCCTAAGAATGAAGATTATGTTTTGCTGGCAGCAGATTATTCTCAAATTGAATTAAGATTGATCGCAGAAATAAGTGGAGATGAAGCGATGCTAGAAGCTTTTATAAAAGGCCAAGACATACACAAGGCAACAGCAGCAAAAGTATTTGATGTGGATTTTGATGCAGTGACTAAAGAACAAAGGTATCGGGCCAAGACTGTAAACTTTAGCATCATCTACGGTGCAGGAGCTACCAACCTTTCCAGGCAATTAAAAATAAAAAGAACCGAAGCAACAGACTTGATTAAAGAATATTTTAAAGAATATCAAGGTCTGAAAAAGTACATGGAAGAAACTGTAGAATTTGCAAGAGAACATGGCTACGTAAAAACCTTAATGGGAAGAAGAAGATATTTGAGGGACATTAATTCAAGAAATGGATTGATTAGATCTGGTGCAGAAAGAAATGCCATTAATACACCTATCCAAGGAACTGCAGCTGATATGATTAAGATGGCCATGATCAAAGTGCATGATGTTTTTATGGATAAAAAATTTAAAAGTAAGTTGATCTTGCAAGTACATGATGAATTGGTGTTTGATGCGCACAAAGATGAATTGGAAACGATAAAACCAATCATTGAAGATTGCATGAGTAATGCTATGCCAAATTTGAAAGTGCCTATACTAGTGGAAATGGGTAAGGGACAAAACTGGTTGCAAGCGCATTAAATCCTAGAGGACATTGCCAACACAAACAAATTGCATAAATGAAATTTCCCGAGCCTATACCCGTAAAAGAAATAGCTTCAATGATCGATGCCAAGATCATCGGTGATGAAAATCAACTAGCACTTGGTATAAATGAAATTCATAAAGTTGAAGAAGGAGACATTAATTTTTCAGACGTAGAAAAGTATTTTCAAAAGTCTCTAAATTCGAAAGCAAGCATCATTATCCTCAATAAAGAAGTAGCTTGTCCTGAAGGTAAAACGATTTTAATTTGTGCTGATCCTTTCCGAGCTTATGATAGTATAGTACAGCGCTTTCGTCCTTTTGCTCCTTTGTCAAATGCTCAAGGAGCAGTAGTTGATCCTAGTACAATAATTGAACCTGGTGTTCAAATTGGTACTAAAGTGGTGATAGGTGCCAATTGTCACATTCAAGCTAATGCAGTTATTCATGATCATGTACATATAGGAAATGGGGTAGTAATCGAGTCTAATGCCACCATAGGCTGTAGCGCTTTTTATTTTAAAAAGGAAGTAGGAAAATATTTTCCTTGGACGACAGGTGGTCGAGTGATCATAAAAAATGATGTTCAGATTGGAGCAGGCTGCACCATTGCAAAAGGTGTTTCTGGTGATACCATTATAGGTCAGGGTACTAAACTAGATTGTCAGATCCATATTGGACATGGCGTTGAAATTGGTTCTAATTGTTTGATTGCAGCTCAAGTAGGCATAGGCGGAAAAACGATCATCGAAGACGAAGTTGTTTTGTATGGACAGGTAGGTATAGCCCAAAACTTACACATAGGTAAAGGAGCCATCGTATTAGCTAAGTCAGGAGTTTCCAAAAATTTAGCAGGGGGCAAAGCATACTTTGGTTATCCTGCTGGTGAAGCTAGAGAAAAGTATAAAGAATTAGCAAAGTTACGGAGTATTACTTCCACTTAATGTTGCAACCCATGCTAGGGACTTGATTTTCAAACATAGGTTTAGCCTCTAGCAAAAAATCCATTGCTTTCCGCAAATCCTCCCCATTATTTTCGATGTTGTTGCCAGGAGTAGAACCATCCATTCTACCTCTATAAGCCAATTTCATTTCTCCATCAAACAAATAAAAATCTGGCGTACAAGCGGCATCATATGCTTTAGCGACTGCTTGAGATTCATCATATAAGTATGGAAATGTATACCCTTCCTGTGCAGCATTTTCTTTCATCAGTGCTGGAGAATCTTGAGGGTAGTTTTCTACATCATTTGAACTTATGGCTATAAAAGAAATACCTTTGCTTTGATAATCTTTAGCCATGTCGACGACTGCTCTGTTGATGTGTTTAACATATGGGCAGTGATTACAAATGAACATAATTAAAGTTGCTTTGTCTGAACTAATGTCTGTTAAGGAAAGCTCTTTATCTGAAATAGTATCTGGAAGTGTAAAGTCAGGTGCCTCAGTTCCTAAGGGCAGCATATTAGAAGGTGTAAGTGACATATTGTTTTTTTGTAAAGATAAACATATGTCTCAAAAGAAAAGTTTAAAAAGGCCACCCAAATAGGATGGCCTTCTTTTTTATAAACAATCGATTTCGAAATGTTCAGTCATTTTACCGTCAGCAGGTGTTTCGTATTCTCCAAAAAGTGGAAGCAAATCATTATTTAATTCATAATCTGCAATAAATTGTGTTCCAGTGGCAGTATTCATTTTTACTAAAAGATTTTTAGAAACATTTTTACCTAAAGCTATTTTAGCCAGGTATGGATCTATGGCGAATGGATTTAAACCTTTTTCATGGTAGACATAAGTTTGATCTAAAGTGATTTTGATTCCATTTGAACGCAATACAAAACCTTTCATTTCTTTGATGTTTTCTCCATTGTAGATGTAATTTCTTTCAGCTGTTGTTTTTCCATCGACTCTAACTATTTCTTTGATGATTCGGTCTTTGCTGTCTAGGCCGTATTTGGTTACACTTTTAGTACCATCAGAATTTGTAGTATTCATATCTTGAGGTCTACCTTTTTCATCAAAGGTCACAGCAGATTGTCTACCGTTTTGTGTGATGACCATTGCTCTGAGTGTGCCATCGTCTCTGTAGTTAATTTTGGCTTTTTTATTGATGGCTCCATCTCTAAAAGTTGAGATGGTAAAGATTCTTCCTTGATTGTCTCTATCAAAGGATATCCTCGTGCTAAAGTCATTTCCTTTTAGAATGGACTCAAATAGAAAGCATTCTTTAGGGTCTTGATCGTTTTGATCATCTTGATCGTCCTCCTCCTCTTCTCCGTCATCACCACCTCCTTCATCTTCGTTATCGTCCTCGTCTTCATTGTCGTCTTCATCTTCATCCTGATCTTCATCTTGGTCATTGTTATCATCTTGATCGTCGTCTCCATTACCAATAGGTTCTTCTATGCCTACTTCATCATCGATAGGAGTGAAGCCATCGTCATCGTTACAGCTAGTGAAAAAAGCGAACATTAGTGCTAATACAAATAATAAATTTCTCATGATTTTAATTTTAAATGATTGTTGAATAATTATATATCAAATTTGCAGAGAAATCTTGGTTCAAAACTCCACCCTTATTAGGATATTCAGAAACTCCTCATTTATGATGAGAGAGAGCGTTCTTTTTGCTTCAGCAAAAAGTGAAGGTCCATTGGACCTTCAAGCGAAGGAACCGGAACGGTTAGGATGTTGAGTGGAAGCGAAGATTTTTAAGTAGTGAAGATGATGGTCATGCGTTCTTTTTGCTTCAGCAAAAAGTGAAGAAAGCCGAAGAGAAGGAAAAATCAAGTGAAAGAATTCGATGGGACAGGAAGCCTAAGCGAACGAACCCACCTTGACAAGTGACCAGAAAGAATCAAAAAAATCAAAAGAAAAAACATTGCGCAACTTTGTGATCCCATGTGCACTTCACGTCAAAAAAATAAAATTAAGACTGTTCTTTTCAATCTTTAGCTGGAAACTACTGCTCCAGCTAGCCATTCATCCTCAATAAAAATCGTTCAATCTGTCTTCGATGCCTGAGTATATGAACGATAGCATGTTCCATCAATTGGTCAACATCAAACCTCTGCCCCCAATTAGTTAAGATCTTTTTTTCTGGATCGTTTTCTTCCATCTTAAGCTCTGGATAATCTTCAAACAATAACACATTATATGCAAAGGCATCATCTATGGCTTTGATGTACTCATCAATCTGATCAAGTTTTACTCTATCGGGAATGCTTAAATTTTCTCCAACGGAATTTCTTACATAGACAACATAGGCAAGAGCAGCTCTGACTACGTGCGTGAGGATGCTCTGAATGGATCGACAATCTTCGTCTTTGGTTTCATGATCTACAATTAGATGTAGTTGTTCGTATGAAACTTGTTTGAGAACTTGTTTTAATTCTACTATGGCTTTTTCATATTCATCTAAGAGCGCTCCAACGGAACCATTATCTCTATACTTTTTCATTTAAATGGATTAAGTGGTGAAATTATTGTTCGTCAATAGCGGCAAAGAGATCTTCTAAAGAAGCTCTTTGTGTATAATCAGGATCAAAATGAACCCATTTTACTTTTTTATTCTTACCGATTAAGTAAGTTGCAGGAACAGGTAAGAGCGCTTCTTCTTGACCATTGACTTCAGCTAAAGTAGTTCCTTTGAAGTTTTTAAATTTTTCCTTGTACATATCATTGACAGTAAAGGCAACCCCATATTTTTCCATGATTTTCCCGTGTGGATCAGAAATAAAAGGAATCTCGAGTTTAGTCTTTTCTATGCTTTGTGCTATTCCTTCTGGTCCTTCAGGAGCAATGGCAATTACCTGCGTGCCTTTGGCTTTTATAGTTTCCAATTCTTGTGAAAAATCAGCGAGGTGTTTTGTACAGTAACCGCACCAAGATCCTCTATAGAATACGATAATGGCATCTCCATCTTTGGTGATGCTGTTAAGGTCCACATTTTTTCCATATTGATCTTTTGAAGAGAATGCAGGTGCCTTCGCACCAATTGCTAAAGCTTTTACTTTGTTTTGACTTTCTTTAGAAATGCCAAATTTTGACCATTGGGGATTGGCTTCTTTTTTCATTGGTTCTTTTGTTGCAGCATGTGATTCAGTATTCGTATTGACTTGTTCACAAGCGCTCAATGTTAAAAAAGCAACGATTAAAATAAGGAATGAATTTTTCATGCTGCAATTTAGCGTAAAAATAATTCTTGCTCTAAAGTAATCTTGAAAATGTCGTGTGAAAATTAAGAGAGTATCAATTTATCAATAGTTTTTTCACATAAAGCTTGTGACAAATTTTAGATTTTAAAAGATGGCATCTTATTGAAAATCCTGAGCAGTACTTAAGTAATTTAATGACTACAGCTCGGATTAATTCCTAAAATGTATTTGTTGACGACATCTATTTCTTTAGCTGTTTCGGATCCTTTAAAACCACTGATGGAATCGTTAGTGATTTGTGCTTTAGCTGCTTGTGTGATGTGAAAAGAAATTGGTTTATAAGACCAATGCCATTTTTCTTCTTGGTAACCATGAGGTCTTTCTTTTCCTAGAGCAGTATACGTTTGACAAAAACCAAAGGCTTTTGCATTATTGACTAGCCACTCATATTCTTTAAGGCCTTTACCTTTTTCGAAGTAAGAATTTTCTAAAGCATTTAAATCTATGTCCGTCCCCCAATGGTGCCTGGACGTACCTGGCATGGAACTAAATTCCAAAATTTTTGAAGCTCTTTTGACAGGGTCTGAGATGCTTTTTGCTAAATTTTTACCACCGACCAGTTTATTACCATTCCATTTGGCTTCCCAAATCTGTTTTTGACGAAAGAAATTTCTTGCAGCGGATACGACTTTAAAGTTGACTCCCTCTGCTTTAGCGGCCTCTGCCATTTCCAAAAAAGCTTTTAAAGCATCCACATGCATATAGAGTCCTCTTCTCGAAGCAAATGTCTGTGGGACTTCTTCAAATCGATCATCCGTCTCTGGATTAAACTTGCCCATAATGAAATCATTGGCAAATTTATGGCTAGGGATGCTGTCTTTTTTTTCTTGTTCCACAAGAGAAGTTTTTTGTACAACTGCTTCTTTTTGTGTGGGCGTAGAAGCCTCTTCACAACTTGAAATCACAAGCAGTAGGAAAAATAATATAGTGTTTCTCATTAATACTCAAATTCTAATTTTTCACTTGGAAATCCAAATAGAAATTTTTCTTTTATAACTTTTGCTACTTTTTCTGGGACCATTTTTTCCCAATCTCCTTCATCAGTATTGATCATCTTAAGCACTTTTTTTGAAAAAATGTGCATCTGATCTTTGTCGTAAGAGCTAAGATCAACGATTTGTTCGTTGTCAATTAAGTGTTGAAACAAAAATTTCACACCATCTGCAATCGGTAGGTTTTGGCAATCCATCACTTCGGAATTTCCCTCTTGTAAAATTGGGTAAACATACATGATAACATTGCTCCTAAACATTTCTCCAAAAGCTGCAAGTAATCTACCGTCTTTGTTTTCTTTATACTTGGCATTGATTAATTTGAGTAAATCTTTCGACCCCTTAACCATTCCAATTTTGTTAACCTTATAATCAGCTAGATAATCTACTAATTTTTGGTGCTCTTCACAATTTGAAATAGCAACGGTATAACCCATCGCACATAATATTTCAGCACGATCTAAAAAATCTCTTTCATCCAACTCGCCATCACAGCATAAATTGTTTAAAGTGATTTCAGCGAGCATAAAAGCTTTTGATGGATCGACATCTTCTTCTTTTTTAAACTGATCCCAACTGGATTTAATCATGTCATGATTTACAAGAGTTAGAGGCCGAAAACTACCTCTAACTACTAATACGTTTTTTTTGTATAAAAATTCTGAGGCATGAATGTTCCTGCCATCAGGTCCGAATATTGCTACATCGGAAAGCTTATGTTTGATGAGCATTAAGCTTATCCAGCGATTATCTAAATTAGGGAATTCTGGACCAGTTATGCGTAACATGTCAACTTTGATTCTTCCTCGAAGATTATCCATCAAAGATTCGATCATCATTTCCGCATCATGATTGTATTTGTAACAGGCATAGATAAGGTTGACTCCTAATATACCAATGGCTTGCTGTTGAAGCAAAGTATCATTATCTAACATTTTGGCGTGAAGTACAATGTCGTTCGGTTCATGATTCGGGCTAAGTTGAAAACGTAATCCTAACCAGCCATCACCTTTGATCGTTCGATGATAATTTAAAGCAGCGATCGTATCTGAAAAAACAAAAAAAGTGGTATCCGTTCTTTCGTTTTGGAGACGCTCGACAAGTAGACCATATTCATGATCAAGCATTTTGTACAATCGAGATTCGCAAACATATCTTCCAGAGGGTTCTACCCCATAGATTTCATCAGAATAGATTTTATCGTAAGCAGACATGGTTTTAGCAATGGTGCCAGCGGCAGCTCCCGCTTGAAAAAAATACCTTGCTACTTCTTGTCCAGCTCCAATTTCTGCAAAGGTTCCGTAAATCTTGTCGTTAAGATTTATTTCAAGTGCTTTTTGTTCTGGTTCTATTACTGTGCGCATATTACTTAGTTGATTGATGTTAGTCGATGGTTGTCAAGATTTAACACCAATAGGCTTTAATTATTTTATGCTTACAAATGGTTAATTT
>CALDYJ010000173.1 GCA_937941095.1 uncultured Saprospiraceae bacterium
CACTGGACCTTTGCTTTTTGCTCCGCTTTCTTTTTTCCACATAAATAGTCATTCAAAACATTTTTATTCACGCCCTTCGGGTTCCCTCACTCAAAGGTCCACTGGACCTTTGCTTTTTGCTTCGTCGTTCTTTTTTTCCACATAAATAGTCATTCAAAACATTTTTATTCACGCCCTTCGGGTTCCCTCACTCAAAGGTCCACTGGACCTTTGCTTTTTGCTTCGCAAAAAGATTGTTCACTCATCCTTTAGAGCAACAACAGGGTTGACTCTAGATGCCTGCAAAGCAGGAATCAATCCAGCGATCGCCCCAGCTATAATTAAAAATAATAAGGCACTTATGGCGATGGTTAAATTCACCTTAGGGTCATAAAAATTTTGATTTTCAATTTCAAACCTTACCAATAAATAATTTACTGTAATGATCATAAAAGTGCCAACCATCAAACCCAAGTATCCAGCTATTGCTGTAATGAAAACAGATTCTGTTAAGATCATGCTTACAATGGATTTTGGAGTCGCACCTAATGCTTTTCGAATACCGATTTCTTTTGTTCTCTCTTTGACAGTGATCAACATGATGTTACTCACTCCAACAATTCCTGCGATCAAAGTTCCAATACCTACAAACCAAAGAAGTGCCTTTATGCCCACGAATAGATTTTGAACACTATTGAATTCTTCTTCCAAATTAAATCCTCCAACACCTCTTTTGTCTGCTGGGTCCACCAAATTTTGCTCCATTAAAAATCCCCTAACTTTTGGCTGAATAGAAGATACAGGGATGCCTACTTCCGCAGATACTACACATTGATCAACGCGTTCATTTTGTATACCAAAAGCTTTAAAGCATGTACTTAATGGAATAGAAATGGCTTCCATTTCTTCCATGTTCCATTCTTTAGCATCCGGAGTAGCAAATACGCCAACGATTTGAAAATCGATGCCAGAAATGGTAATCCTTTTTCCCAAAGAACTTTCCTCCCCAAACAATTCTTTCTTTACCGTTCGGCCTAAGAGCGCTACCTTTCGACCTTCTTTCAAATCATTGTGATTGATGTATCTGCCTTCATCTAAAATATATCCTTGTATGTTTTGAGCTTCAGGAAATTCGCCCCTAACTTCAAAACTACTAGCTAAAGTACCATACTTAACAGGCTTACTTCCTACAAATGCTTTTGGCGAAACAGAAGCTACTCCGTTTATGTCTTTCAATTTTAAAATGTCTCCTAGCTTTAATTGAATTCTTCTTCCAGGAGATAGGCCTTTGTAGGGTAGGGTTGTTCTTTCCCCCCAAATGAACATGATGTTTTTAGCACCAGAACCAAAGTTTCTAAAGACCCCAGTTTCTAAGCCATTGCCCATTCCCAAAATAAAAACCAACATAAAAATTCCCCAGAATACGCCTAAGGCAGTCAAGGCCGTTCGCAATTTGTTCTTGCGAATGGTAGAAAAAATCTCTTGCCAATTGTCTCTTTCTAATAACATATCATTCAGATTTCATTGCTACTACTGGATTAATTCTCGCTGCTTTTATAGCAGGTAAGAGTCCGGCCAATCCACCGGCAATGACTAAGACTATTGTTGCTCCTATAATAATGTTTACAGGAACAGTTGGATGTCTAAAAAAATCGAGCTCTGCATCTGATGCCATGTAGATAATAAAAAGTCCTAACAGCATGCCGATGTATCCAGCAATCGCAGTCAAAACAACGGCCTCTTGTAAGATCATCATCACTATAGACCTGGGTGTCGCTCCAATGGCTTTTCGAATGCCTATTTCTTTGGTCCTGTCTTTTACTGTAACAAGCATGATGTTACTGATACTAATTACTCCTGCGATAATCGATAAGATGCCTATGATCCAAGTTAGGATGGTGAAAGCAGAAAATAAGCTCGCAAACTCTTGATAATTTTCAGCTCTATTATTCATTCTAATGGCTCTATTATCCGTTGGATCAAATCCCTTTCTTTGAGCAAAAGAGCTTCTTATTTTATTTTCCAAAACGCCCATCTCTTCGACGCTCAAATCTCCGCCGGCCACCATGAGTTGATGAATGGTTTTACCATCTGCATATACTTTTTGGGCAGTGGTAATGGGAATGTAAATTTTACGCATTTCATTTTCTCCACCGCTATCTGTAAATACACCAACTATTTTATAAATAATGCCGCCGATGTTTATTTCTTCACCAATGGCTTCTTTTTCACCAATCAAATCATCTTTGACTAAATTTCCAATAACAGCAACCTTTCGAAAAGCGCTAAGGTCATTATCATTTAAAAATCGTCCTTTTTGCATGATGGTATTTTCAATAAGCTTATGACCAGGATGGACAGACCTCACATCAAAGGACATGGCTTCTTTGTCATACTTGACCAACTGATTGCCTGCCAAATAAAACCGACCACTGAGTTCTTCTATTTCTGAAAATTCTTCTTTTAAAAATTCATAATCACTGTTGTCAAATTTAATTTCTCGTCCTTTGTTCAAACCATTAAAGACTTTAGAGGTAGTTCCCCGCCAAATCCATATGCTATTAACGGCATCATCTCTAAAGTCATGTTCGAAACTTCCTATTAAACCATTAATGGCTCCAAACATCAATACCAAGGTAAATATTCCCCAGGCTACTCCAAATGCAGTCAATACTGTCCGCATTGGGTGCCTCATTAATGAGGTATAGATTTCTTGCCATTTATCGTAGTCGATGATCGTCATGTTTAAGATTCTATGATACCGTCTTTTAACCTAATGATGCGATCTGTTTGAGCTGCAATTTCATTTTCATGGGTGACTATGATAACCGTTTTGCCTTCTTGGTTTACTTGCTTAAAGATATCCATGACCTCGTCTGAAGTTTTAGAATCTAGCGCACCTGTAGGTTCATCAGCTAAAATAAGTTTTGGATTAGATATCAATGCTCTTGCTATAGCTACTCTTTGCTGCTGTCCTCCAGATAATTGATTGGGATGATGATCAGCCCAGTTTTTCAAACCTACCTGATCGAGGTATTCTAATGCAATTTCTTGTCTTTTTTTGCGCTCTACTTTTTGATAATAAAGAGGGAGGGCGACATTTTCTTTCGCTGTTTTGAAGGCTAACAAATTAAAGGATTGAAAAACAAAGCCTAATAAATTATTTCTATAATTTGCGGCTTCTGTTTGGCTTAAATTTTTAATGAGTTTACTATCTAAATGATATTCTCCTTCATCGTAATCATCTAAGATACCTAATATGTTTAGTAGGGTAGATTTGCCAGAACCAGAAGAACCCATAATCGAGACAAATTCTCCAGCCTTAATCTCTAAATTTAAGCCTTTGAGGACATGCAGAGAGTTATAGGCTGTGGCGTATGATTTATGTAAATTGTTGATTGTTAGCATTGGTTTCCAATATTCTAAAAAACATTGATTTCTTTCATTAAAATATATAAGCAGCATATTTTAATCGATGAATCTCGCCTTTTATTAAAAGACACTCTTTTTATACAAATGTTGCTTATTAAGAAGCTGGATTCTTCAAAGAAAATTAAACATAGACAAGTTTTTTTGAATTTAAGGATTAACCTGTAAAACTTTGAGTACTTAGCTTATTTTCCTTTAGGTATAACTGTGCTTCTTGAAGATCAAATATGAGGTTAAACCGCTTAAGTATCGAGCCACCAAGCACACTAAATTTTTGTCTGCCGACGGCACCATCAAAAAAGGCAACGGGTACTTCTTCAAAGCTGGTTTCGCCAATTTTAAAATTTGGTAAGATGGCCTTTAAAGTCTTAATGACGTTTCCTCCTGAATCTTTTAATTCACTTTCTTCAACTATGCTTAATTTTTCGGCTAAATTATGCTTGGCAACAAAGTGATCATCATATAAGACTGCTCCACTATAACCAGAATGGATCATGAATTTCCTTGAGATTAATTCTTGTTCAATTAAGGCATCACCTCGAACAAGCATAAAAAATCGATCAAACTGCAAGTCATACTTTTTGTACTTGAATACATCTTCTGGGATTTTGGGATGAACAACCATTAGGTTTAAATCAAAATTTAATTCTATGATTTTATTGTCAAAATAATGCAAACCTATTTTTCCTTCCGTCCCATGACCTGTTTGATTGTTTTCCCAAATGCCTACGTTTTCAAAAACAGTCTCCCCAATTTTTACGCTATTGTTTTCCGAAAACCTACTTTGTCCTTGGCCACCCCAACTGTTTATAGTTTCTGGATCATTAAACTTAAGAGGAGCTATTTTATTGGCGGCATCTTCAGTGATGGATATGGAATTTGATGCTGTGTGAAGCATTAGTTTTAAAGTGTCCTTTCCATTAATGATGCCATTTAAACAGATATTGTTGTGAGGACTTAGCACAAAAGAGATGCTATCAGCTTTTTCTTTTTTATTTTCACTTTTTATGTAATTTAAGCCACTAGCTAAGCGTGTATAACAAGTATCTTTACCGTTTAATAAAATGATAAAGTCTATTTCTTCTCTTGCCTTTAGCTCAAAACTAAGGCTGTCAATGCCGGAAATAAAGGTGACTACTTTAGTAAGCTTGGTTTTATCTGCTTTATAAATGTCTAATGGAATAGTAGAAGACGCAGACCAATAATTTACTCTGAGGATTTCTCCATCTTGAATGCTTATTTGATCTGTATCAGCATGTAAGATGGGTAAATCCGTTTGTGCATTTAAGCAGATTGATAAAGTGAGTATCGCAAATGTTATTAATTGTCTTTTCATTTTTTTTGATTTAGTAAACAAGGCTTTCTTCAGGAACAAGTAAGCCTATCAGTACAAGAACCCAAAATATGGAACCTATGATTACAATGATTAACTGTCTTTTATTAAATGAACTTTGCTCAATGGTGTTATATAAAGAAGATTTACTCAGTGCAAAATTAAAAGCACTTAAAGGCTGAAGAAAAGCAAAGACACCTAAAAAGGAGAGTAGAAAAAAGGCCCCTGGTAATCTTGAAGCTAAATTGCAAATGATAAAAATGGCAAAAAATCCAGCACTTGAATAGGATTTTTCATAAGCATAAGATTTTGCAAAATGAAGAATCTTTTCACATAATTGATAGATAAAAAACACCCCAAAAATTGCTCTAAGTGCAGGAATTACGTCTAAACCTTTATTTTCTTTAAAAAATTTCCAAGTTTTATACATCCACCAAATTCCATAAAAACCGAAGCTTAAAAAATAAAGAATGGTGAATTTGTTTTGCCCAACTAAAAAAAGATCTTCCTTTTGATCTTCTATAGAAAAGCCTTCATCTAAGATTTCATCATTTTGCATTTATGTCTATAGGTAAAGTGATCAAAAGTTGGTAAAATGTATAAACACAAGCTAAGAAGTTGTAAGTTTAAAATAAATATGATTAAAAGATGGTATAAACAAATGTTGTATGGTAACATCA
>CALDYJ010000174.1 GCA_937941095.1 uncultured Saprospiraceae bacterium
TTGACCGTAGGAAAAGATACAGAGACTTTGTACCAAGGTGCATGGGCTTGGGATGAAGAACCCCAAATGTTAACTTTTCTTGCTCCTTTAAAAGATGATTGGTGGATTAACGAATGGAAAACAATAAACCGTGGAGACTTATACGTTTGTATGGGTAATACTCCTAATAATAAAAGATCTACTCAGTTTAAATTAGTGAGAAAGCAATCTAAAAAAGTAGACTAAAAGCTTCCAAACCAAAACATCATGCTAAAGAATTTTCTTTTCTTTTTTGTTCTTATCATTTCTTTTTCGTGTAAGCAGACCGAAGCTAGCAAAGATGCTGTCAGCGAAACTCAGCCCTCATCAATAATCAAGCCTCAAAACAATATGCTTGATGCCCCAGATTGGGCAAAAAACGCTTCCATTTATGAAGTTAACTTAAGGCAGTATACTGAAGAAGGCACCATTGCAGCATTTATGCCACACATCCCTCGACTGAAAGACATGGGCATAGACATTCTTTGGTTCATGCCAATCCATCCAATTAGCAAAGCAAAAAGAAAAGGAGGTCTTGGTTCTCCTTACGCTGTTTCAGATTATAAAGATGTGAATCCTGAGTTTGGAACCTTAGCTGATTTTAAAAAGATGAAAGATGAAATTCATAGAGCTGGAATGTACCTCATCATAGATTGGGTTCCTAACCATACTGGTTGGGATCACAAATGGATCACAGAGAATCCTGAATTTTATACTAAAAACGATAAAGGAGAAATCATAGATCCTATTGATTACAATACAGGTGAGTCTTGGGGATGGACAGATGTAGCTGACTTGAATTACGATAACCAAGACATGAGGAAGGCTATGATGAATGACATGAAATTTTGGATTCAAGACATAGGAATTGATGGATTTAGAGTTGATGTGGCTCATGGTGTGCCCACAGATTTTTGGGACAAATGTGTGGTAGAATTAATGAAAATAAAAAAGTGTTTCCTTTTAGCTGAAGCCGAAGTGCCTCATCTTAGAAATGTTTCTGGTTTTCACATGGATTATGGTTGGGACTTTCATCACTTAATGAACAAAATAGTAAAAGGCGAAAAGAACGCAAATGATATTCAACAATGGTTAATAGAAGATAGTGAAAAATACAAAGGGGGTTATCACATGCATTTTACTTCTAATCATGATGAAAATTCTTGGGCTGGAACAGAATTCGAAAGAATGGGAGATGCACATAAAGTATTTGCAGTTCTTGCCGCAACTTTTAATGGTATGCCGCTAGTTTATTCGGGACAAGAAGAGCCATTAAGAAAACGTTTGTCTTTCTTTGAAAAAGACAACATAGAATTTAAAGATTACGCTTATGCGGATTTTTATCGATCAATTCTAAATCTGAAGAAGAAAAATAAAGCTTTATGGAATGGAAAATTTGGAGGTGAGCCTTTGCGGATAAAAACTTCTACTGATGATCAGGTATACGCCTATCAAAGAGAAAAAGATGGGGACAGCGTAATTGTTATTTTAAATTTATCTAAAAAGCCAGCAAATTTAACTTTGCAAGGAACTGGTTACGAAGGAGACTATTTAAATTTATTTGGCAATAGCACACTCAGTCTCACTAAAGGTATGCAGATGAATTTGAAGCCATGGGATTATTTAGTACTAAGTAATAAAGAGTAAATCAGCCTTATTTATTAATGCTATAAAAGAAAATTTAGATCATCCCATCGATCTCAAGTTAAGTAATTTCAATACTTTTAAAAATCTTCTTAGTAGAAAACCTCACCACATCATCTGACCTAGTATAAGGAACACTCTTTCCATTCACTAAAATACTTCTCGTTAAATCAGGCAAACCATAAACTTGATAAAGAATGTTCTTATAATGCATTTTAAATTCACCATAATGAGTGGTTTCTCCCACGATTCTTTTTTTGTTTATCGTAAAGTCAAAGGCGATTTCTTTGTATTGATCGGCTAAGTATTCATAACCTTCACCACCATCTTCGTAATACCAGGAAGTAAAATTATCATCCGATAAAAATATTCTTAATACCAATTGACTTGCTACTTCTTTCGTATGTTGTCTTATTGGGTGCATTGGTATAACAGAACCTTCTTTTGCAAAAACAGGAATTCTGTCTTGTTTAATTTTTATTTTATGGGTTTTCTTACCCGCTAATTTTTCACCAGTATGAAAATCAAACCAGTTTCCTTTAGGTAAGTATACCTGCTGACTTCTTGCTTTCGCTTTTATCACAGGAGAAACTAATAAGTGCTCTCCAAATAGGAAATCTCGTTCTATCTCTAATAATTTTTGATCACTTTGATCTGCAAAAATTAACGATCTAATCATTGGTTTACCTTCTACCACGTAATCATTAAAACAAGAATAGATGTATGGTAAAAGTTTGTACCTAAACTCAATGGCTTTTCTGGTTAAGTTGGTCGTTTCATCTCCAAATGCCCAAGGCTCTTGATCTAATCTCTTTTCCGGATTCATCTCTTCTTCATGTTCCTCAACACCTGAAGAACCATCTTCTCTGTTACCTATCGAATGAACTCTATAAAAGGGGTGAAATACAGCCAATTGCAACCATCTTGTCATCATTTCTGGACTAGGCTGATCGACAAAGCCACCAATGTCAGATCCCGAAAAGGAGAAGCCTGAAATGCTTAAACGTTGACATTGGGTATTTGCAATTTGTAGGTGTTCCCAAGTTGCAACATTGTCTCCAGTCCAAACGGAGGAATACCTTTGCCCACCTGAATAAGTAGCACGTGTTAAGACAAAGGGACGTTTGTTTTTATTTAATTTTTTTAATCCTTTAAAAGTTGCTTTGGTCATTTGCATGCCGTAGACATTATGCGCTCTTCGGTGATTGGACGGATTGCCATCCATGTCATGCATCACTTCATCGGGAAATGTTTTAGAATTAACTTTAAAAACTGCAGGTTCATTCATATCATTCCAAAAGCCGCTGACTCCTATATCCAAATAAAGTTGTTCATAAAGTTTTCCCCACCATTTTCTTACTTCTTTTTTCGTAAAATCAGGGAATACACAATTTTCTGGCCATACAGGGCCTATCATTAATTTTCCATCAGTTCTTTTACAAAAATATCCTTGCTTTATTCCTTCTTTATAAACAAAATATTCTGGATCTTCTTTGATGCCAGGATCAATCATCACTACAGTATCAAATCCTTTTTCTTCAATTTTTGCAATCAGTTTTTTGAAGTTTGGAAAAAACTTTTTAGACCAAGTAAAACATCTAAATCCATCCATGTAATCAATGTCTAAATAAATTGAGTCACAAGGAATTTTTAAAGTTCTAAATTTTTTGGCTAAAGCTAAAACCCTGCCTTCTGGATAATAAGACCATCTGCATTGATGGTAACCTAAAGCCCACATTGGAGGTAATTCTGGAGTACCTGTTAAGAGGGTGTATCGCTTTGCTACATCATTGATGTCAGGACCTAAGATAAGGTAATAATTCATCTCGCCACCTTCCGCATGAAAGCTAAGTTCATTTTTCTTTTTTGCATCAAAATTGAAATGACTTTTGTAACTATTGTCAAAGAAGATACCATAGCCCACTCCATTTCTTAAGCCATAATAAAAAGGAATGGTTTTGTATAATGGATCTGTCTTTTTTCCATAAGCGAATGCATCAGTATTCCAGTTTTCTAATACTTGTCCTCTCAAATTTAACTTTGAACTTTTGTCGCCTAAACCAAAAAAACGTTCAGATTTTATAATGGCCTTTTGCATGGAAACATAATAGAATCCTTTTTGGATGCTGCTGCGTGCAATGAAACCTGCTTTGTCTTTCGAAATAATTTTCCCCTCTTCGTTGAAGACTGAAACCTTCATGTTGTTTTTGGAAATTATGCAGGTAACTTTTTCAGTAGAAAGGATGTATGAATTTTTATCTTCATCTAATTTTAGATGAGATTTTTTTGGTTTGAAGTCCTTGCTGATGGCATAACTAAAATCTTCTTCAAAAGATTTTACTGCATATCTAAACCGGAGGATATTACTGCCAAGTATGGAGACTCTTAGAAAAATGTTGTTTTCTGAAATAAATTCAACAACTGATTTTTTCTTATTGACAACTATGATCTTTCCAGGACTATATTCAGTATAGACATCTTCATATCTATCATGATTTTCTGTAGTACTTATGTTGACAATACTTGGCTTTTTATCTTTCAATTTTTTCATCTAATTCTTTCTAACTATTGAATATAATTCACAAATAAGATAAATAAATAATACGTATATAATTGGACTTTGTTCACTTATAAAGATTGTGCTAAAGTAGTGGTCTTTTGTTGTTTTTTGTGTGAAATTGAATAATTTTGCAAATCTAATTGCCTCAATCATGAATAGAAGAATAATCTTTCCTCTTTTAGTGCTTACCCTATTAGCCTGCCTAATATTTGGTTCGAGATACGTAAGCAGCTACATCTGTGGAGGTGGGACGTCTGGGGCCGGAGTTCTGGGATTTGGAGGAAATTCGGGAAATGAGATTAAACAAGTAATTGGTGGATGGCAAGTTGAAGATGGCAATGACTTTACGAGTAAATCAAACCTTCACTTTAGCTTCGAAAATTCAGCTTATAAACATAATTTACCTTTATCAAAAAGTCTACAAAATCATTGTAGCTCCGTAGTTTCTTATCTGAAATCAAACCCTCAAAAGCAATTGAACATCACTGGATTCTATCATGATCAAGAAAGTAATAAGTCTTCATTTTCAGATTTAGGCTTAGCTAGGGCTAATGATATAATGACTATGATGGCGAAACAAGGGATAGGTCAGGAGCAACTTAAATTGTCAAGTGAGTTAAGCTCTGAACAAGTTCATAATGAAAGTAAGCTTATAAGAGGAATTGATTTTTCGTTTATTGATTTAAGTTTGAGTCAAACAGTACTTCAGGACGATAATGAATTCACAACTAAAGGTAGTGAAGAAAGTACATTACAGATTAATACAAATGAAGAAGTTATTTCGGATAATAGTGAAGATAATATTCAAACAGATAATAGAATTGAAAATATAAAAAATAGATTAATAGGGAATCCGATCTTACTTTATTTTGGAACTACAGAAAGTTACCTCAACTTAAACGATGAAATAAAAAGAGACATAGAAGATATGAAACATTACATTTCAAAAGTGCCTGGAAGCATTTTAGAAATTAATGGACATACAGACTCTAAAGGCAAGGATGAATTTAATATTACTTTATCTCAAGAACGGGCCCAGTTTGTGAAAAATATTTTTGTAAAAGATTATGGCTTTACGATGAATAAATTAGTTACTTCAGGCTATGGTGAATCGCAACCCATTACAAAAAATAGAACTTCAGCAGAACGTGCTAAAAATAGAAGGGTAGAGCTTATTTTAAGATAATTCTCTTAAATAAACTTTAAGCCTGTTGGTGTGAAATAAACTTTTCTAAACGAACAGTTTCTACTTTTATCAATGCTAGACAATTAACGATTTCTTGTTCCACTTTTCTGAAATAAGAAACAAATCCTTCCCAGTTTTCATTTTTTGATAAACTTTCCAAAGTATCGAAATGCGCAGTGATTTTATTCAAACCTACCATCGTAAAGATTGGTTTTATTTTATGCGCATACATCCCACAAGACTTGATGTCTTTGTTTTTTATACTTTCATTAAATAGGGCATAGTCATTACTAAAAGACGTTATAAATGTTTGGAACATATCCAAAGCATAGGAAAGATCAGAACCATAATTATCTGCTAGATAATTTTCATTTAATTCTTTATTAAATCTAAAAGCAGCTTCAAATTCTTCCATGTTTTGGTCTTGCTGTGCTTTAAACGGAAAATATTTGACCAATACTTCTTTTAGTTGACTTGGATTAAAAGGCTTGCTTAAAAAATCATTCATTCCAATCTCTTTCGTTTGCTTTTTTATAGACAATAACGAGCTTGCTGTTAAAGCAATAATTGGGGTGTTTGAGTTCTTATTTTGAATTGTTTTTAAGGCCAGAGCTGCTTCAAAACCATCCAAGATTGGCATTTGAAGATCCATAAAGATCAAAGCATATTGTTTGGCTTGACACATTTCGATGGCTTCTTTTCCATGATTTGCAAATTCAAACGGTAATTTCCATTTGTTCAATAATCTTCCAATGTATTTTTGATTCATCGGATTATCTTCGACTACTAATATCGCAAGCTCTGGAATAACGAATTGACCTGTGTTGCTAATGTGATTTGTTTTTTGACTGATTGCTTTTCCTGTGTTTTTAAACTGAATTTCAAAATGAAAAACGGAACCTAAGCCCTCAATACTTTCCACCTCTAAATCTCCACCCATTAATGTAATGATTCTTTTTGTGATGGGTAATCCTAAGCCAGTCCCGCCATAAGAATATTTTTTATCGTCACTAACCTGTTTAAATTTCTCAAAGATATTATTTAGGTTATCTTTTGAAATTCCAATACCGGTATCTTTTACTTCAAAATGAATTTTCACAAATTCATCATTTGATTCTAATATTTTTGCTCTAAGTGAAATGCTACCTTCGTCTGTAAATTTTTCAGCATTACCTAATAAATTAAAAAAGATTTGATTAAGTAAAAGTTCATCTCCTATTAAATATGTGTCAATTCCTTCATCAATTTGAAGCTTCATATTGATGGTCTGATTTTCTAACTTTATAGCAAATGTTTTTTCTATGTTCTTTAGTAAAGCTCTTAAGTCTAGATCTTTTTCTTGAATTTCAATATTACCCGAATCAATCTTAGACATGTCTAGTACATCCGAGATTAAGGTGTGCAATATCTTAGAAGAATTTAAAAGGACTTCTACATATTCATTTTGATCTTTATTCAGATTCGTATCTTCCAATAAGTGGCTCATACCGATTATTGCGTTCAATGGCGTACGAATCTCATGGCTCATGCTTGCTAAAAATTGTTTTTCTGCAAGTTGAGAATTTTCAGCTAGCTCTTTTGCATTACGTAAATCTTCCATAAGCTGATTTCGCTCCGTGATGTCTCTAGCTACTGCAGCAAATTTTATGATTTCTCCTTTTTCTTTTATGCTTTTTACAGATTGACCTATCCATCGGATTTGACCATTCTTGCTGATTATCCTAAATTGAAAATAAGATTGATCCAAATTTTCTTTCAACATTTTGGCATAAAAAGCTTTTGTTTTTTCAACGTCATCTGGGTGAACAAATTTTTCGAAAGCTTGCCCCAGCATTTCATCTAAACTATAACCAAATCTAGCAGGACCATTATGATTCATAAAAGTAAATACACCTGATCGATCAGCATGATAAATTACTTCATCTATTGTTTCGACAAGGTCTCTATATTGTTGCTCAGAGGAAAGCATTTTAATGGTACGAAGTTCTATTTCTCCTTCCAAAGTTTCATTCAAACGTCGCAAATCTTCATTTGCTTGGTAAAGTTCCAAGGCCTTTTTTTCAAGAATAGCTTCTGCTTGCTTTCTCGCCTCTTTTTCTCTTCTCAATTTCCTCAATAGAATTTCAGAATCCATACTTATTTTTTCATAATTACGAACTTAACCATAGTGCCATCTTCATTCAATGGCGTTTTTGTCATTTCATATGGAGTCTTATAATGATCCATGGTGCGTTCGATTAAGCCTTCAGCAAAATCTGCCATTTTTCTTTCAGAAGAGTAAATCATTTCGAATCCGATGTCATCAACTCTTTGTGTGGTGAACTTTGGTAATTCTGCATCAGCATACAATTTTCGGACCTCTACATGGATATGGTTTTCAATTGACTCAAGAAATTCAAAAGCCGAGTTTGTTCTTTCAAAAAATGAAGGGTAACTACTTAGGAAAGTATCGAACAAATATCTTCCAAATGCTTTTAACAAAACAGGAATGTCTGTAGCTGTTTTAGTACTTAAGTTCCCAATGAGTTGTAACATTTCGTCGTGGCTATAGGTGCCTACGGCTGTATAAGCCCCTTGAGACTCTAATTGACTATTTTCAAGGATGTGATCAGCAATTTCTAGTCCATATTCTTGCTCAACCATTTCCAAAAATTCGGTAAATACAATTCCTTTCATGGGTTGTTTTTACTAAATTATACTAGATTTTTGTGCAAAGGTTATGTTAAAACCCGCTTGTATTCATAGGCTAGTCAATTGTTTTGAATTGTTGTGAGCACCTAAATTGAAATCATTAGCTAGTCTTAAAAAGTCCAAGCTTAAAGGATCATAGTCGCATTCTCCATAAGCTCAGCTTTTTCCAATTCCATCGGAAAATCAACTCCTTGCATTTTTAAACTTTGGATTCGATATAAATAAGCTGCTCCTTCCATTATTTGGAAGGCAACATCTGCAACTTTTCTATTTTTATAATGCTCCAAATGACTTCCTTTCACCCAATCGTTGAAAGCACCCATAGAAGGCCCACACCATATTTGATAATCCAATACTCGATCTGATGTTCCAGCATTTGCCCAATTGGAAGACAAGCCAAGATACCACCTGAATATTAAAGCCATCTTTCGGCGCGGATTATTTGTTGCACGTTCTATTTGTTGCGGATCTCTTTGTTGGAAAAATTCAATACAAGATTTCCATATTTCTTCGAGGGGTTTCCGAAAAATTTTTTCTTCTAGGTTTTTGCGATCAGCAGTTGGAATTTCATCTATGGACTGATAGTTTTTATAATACTGATATAATTTTTTGGCTCTTGGGCCAAATAATGTCCCTCTTTTTAAAACTTGTAAATCGACACCCATTTCAAACATGTCTGAAGCAGGAGCAGCCATCACATCCGTTGATTCTACAATTTGTAATAACTTTCTAACGTGTTCGGAAGTGCCTGCTTCAAGGCAAGCTTGGTTAATACTTCCAGTTACTACATAGGCAGCTCCCATCATGAAGGCTGCTAGTGCTGAGGAAGGAGTGGAGATGCCACCTGCCGCGCCTATTCTAATTTTGCTCTCAAAAGCATATTGCTTTTGCATTTCGTCCCGTAATTGGATTATGATAGGAAGTAAAGCAACTAAAGGGCGATTATCCGTATGTCCTCCTGAATCTGCTTCTACCGTTATGTCATCTGCCATTGGCACCTCTTTTGCCAATTCTGCTTGTAATCTTGTAATTTTACCTTTCTTCAAAAGAGATTGTACAAATTCTTCAGGCGCTGCTTTCATAAATGGTATCGCTACTTCTTTTCTAGAGATTTTTGCTATAACCTTATTGGCAATTACAATTTTGTTTTTTGCATCTCGACTAAGTCCCGCAAGACGATAATAAACAATGTTTTCTGTCAAAGCTAAAAAAGCTGATGCTTCAACAACGTTTACTCCTTTATTCAAAAACAAGTCTACCGCTGCGGCTTCCAATGCAGGTTCGGAAGGAGAGTGTATCAAGTTAACGGCATAAGTTTGGTGTGGTAAATTCGCTTGAATTTTATCAATGGAAGCTGCAATCTTTTCTGGAACCTGACCAGCTGCGCCATAAGAAGCTAAAAGATCTGCTTTTCCAAGAGCAATGACTAAATTCGCTGAAGCAATGCCATTGGCCATGGCCCCAGTCTTGTAAGCATATTTAAGCTTATAATCCTTTCTGAAACTTGGATCTCCTAATTGAGCAGCATTCATAGGATTTGCCAAAGCCAATACTTGCAATCCTCTTCCTTCAGATACTAAAGTTCCTGAATTGCTCAGACCTATACGTCCATTGAAATCCTTCATCACGTAACAAGCCTTATCTGTCTGTAGTAATTTATTTCTGATTCCTTCCAGATCGAAAACTATGTCTCGAGGAGAACCTTGCCAAAATAACTGCTGTGGTGTGCCACTAAAATTCATATTCATTATCCTTTATAATATCTTTTCAAACAGGTTTTAATTTGCCTCCTCAATTCCTAAAGCAATGTCAGTCACTTGGTAAATTCTCATTTTATTGTTCCATAAAAATGCATCCCCTGTGATTGTCAATTGTTCTCCATGTTTTTCGATGCTTTTAATATGAACTTCCAAATGCATTTCTTTTACAGGAAGTAGAATTTGGCCACGATACTTCCATACTGTTTTATGGTTTGGAACTTGAACAAACTTTGGCGAAGTAAAATCTTTTCCTAAATCTTGTTGTAAGGCAAATACTTGCATCGCTTGTAGGATGGATTCAACACCAAGTGATCCAGGCATAACTGGATCTTGATAGAAATGACAAGTAAAGAACCAGTCATAAGTTTTTACAAATTTCGTCGCATGAATATATCCTTGTCCATATTTGCCTTTGTTTTTGGCTATTATCAATTCATGCAGCATATTCAATTGGTCGCTCGCTAATCGATAATGAGGCTTAGATGCTGGGGCTTTAAACAACTTCATTTTTCCATATATTGAATCTAACTTAATTCTCATGTAATCAGATCGCTGCAGTTGTTCACTAACATACCATGCAGGAATTTCTTCTCCTTTGTCCAAGCCCGCTTGAGCCGCTAATGCTTCAGCGGTAAAAAAACCAAAAGAAGAATTTCCTTTATAAAAAACATGATCGTCGATCGATAGTTCGAATGTATATCGTTGTAAGATTGTTCCACCATGTGCTATTGAAGAAGTAAGTACTGATTTATTCGTTATAACTTTTCCTCTAAAATCTGTACCTGAGGGGAGTGCGAAAGTTTCACCATCACCGTCCAAGTTTCTGAGGTATAAATCCTTTTCTGGAAATTGCAAAGTACTACCCAAGTAGGCCCCTAATAATCCACAAGGCTGCAAAGCAATCTCCATTATAATAGAGTAGGGCATTGTGATGTTTGAATTTTGTAGGTAGTACCACGCATTTATAGGGACATCGTATTCTGCAATGATTGGAACTTCTTTAGAGAAATCTCCTTTTGTTCCATCTACACTCAGAATTCTAGAAATCAATTGTAGATCTGAGTTTGGTTGTCGAGACATTTTACGACCATTATAAACAGCAAAGTCTGGCCCAAAGCATTCTGTCATATTTCCCAAAGCAAAAGTTGTAATGTCTTTTTCATTCATTAATGCACCTTTAGATCTTGGCGCTACTTTTACACCATCATTTGGATCTTGGTATTTTGGATTTGTCTTTTCACGCAATTGCAATCCAAGGTTTTCGAAGTGAACAGTGATGACTCCATTTGAAATTATTTCTAAATCTCCGATTACGTAAGGATCAGGAAAGAGTCCGATCTCTTTAATTTCTAATTTATAAATGAGTTTTGTGTCAGCAGATGGAGTTACTTGTTTGCGACATCTGACTTTTTGACCCAATCCAAAAATAGGTTGAAAACGTGCATCTTTTGTCATTCGTTGCAATCCTAGCATCAACATAAAAAAACGCAATAAATTTCCACCACCTTCGGCTTGCAGTGATCCTGCTAGAACTTCATCGTCTCTAAAATGGCAAGGAAAATACCAATCGTCTGGATGTAGATCTTTTTCCGCAATAATGTAGCCCAATCCATAAGCACCTCCAGTCAAATCTACAGAGCTAATGCGATCTAGCATTAGAATTTTCTCAGGTGGGATTCGTAAAGAAGGATTTCTTCCATTTGGAAAATAAGAAATGTCATCAAAGCATTTCTCTATGTCTCCGTCTATCAAATGTTGTAAGTCTTGTTTTGAAAAAGAGGTTTTCTTAGTATTCAGTAGGGGGGTAAAATATTTCCGTCCTGCATTTTTTCTCGCTTCAATTTCACTATTGCTGTAAACCACACCTGCACCATCTACTAATTGGTCATCCGCAAAAAAACCAGCACAACCACCATCCATTTTTAAGACCAAACGATCTTGGACATAACATAAATAACTAAAGAAAAATAACAAATTGTCACCATTACTGACAAATGAATTGATTGAAATATCATATCGTAAAGTTTGCCCTTCATAAGGCAGGTCATCCATGAAAGTGAGCGTGCAATCCAACAACCTGTAAACAAGGTTGCCTTTATTTTGCAAATCAATTCCTATGTAAGAAATGAGTAATAAATCACATTGCCCTGACTCAACACAAACGGCAGAAGGGATTTGGCGATCGGTAGTGTACCAAGCATTGTATGGGATATCGTATTCGGTTGTCATTGTCGAAGGCTGAAATACCCCCAGTTTGGCATTCATTTTTGTAACTCGACTCACGAGTAAGTAAGGATGCATCGGCAACATTACACGACGTCGATAAGTATCTATAACAGCGTATTCTGGACCAAAGACATTGGCAATTTTTCCTGTTGCAAACTCTTCCAAATCTTCTTGCGAAAAGACAATTTCTTTGCCCTCAAATTGTTCTCTAGATTCAAAGTTTTGGAGCAGTAAGCCATTCTCTCCAATTTTGTTTTCTGACTTACCATTCTTTACTTCATTTTTTACGATAGATGTATCCATAGTTGAATTTCTTTTTGCTGCTTTTTTAAAACTTTTTGTATTGCTTCGGCTAGTGTTGGTTTCTTGAAGTGTAGCATCTGAAGATGGACTTAAGACAAAGGAATCTTCATTGGCCATAACTAATGTCGGTTTTTTCTTTAGGTTTTTATTTGCAGGATTTCTAAGTTTATGGAACCGCTTTAAGGCCTTTTTATTTCCAAATAATTCACTCAAAGCGGTTCCTCCTGGAATAATCTTCTTCATAAACTGACCTTTCTTTTTAGATTCCGATTCTTCACCAAAAAGTAAAGAGAGATCTAAAGGAACACCATGACTAATAAGTTGAGCCAATAGCTTGCTTAGGTTGCTAATGTCAGACTTTCCTTTATGGTTTATTGCAACTGCATGATGTGCTTTGTCTTTTAAGTTTTCTTGAATCCAGTTGGTGCATGTTGCACTAGCACCGACTTCAATGAAAATACGTGCTCCTGCATTGTAAACCGTTTGGATGGTTTTTGGAAAATTGACCGTCTGAGTACAAACGGCCATAGAGTTTTGAGCAATTGTTTGACTGTTTATATTTATTTTATTTTGACTAATACTTGAGTAAAAATCAATGGGTGGTTTATCGACAATTTCAAAATGGTGCATATCCAAAAGACCTTCCTTTTCTTTAATGCAAAAATCATGATGAATTACATTTTGAAATGGAATAGGAATGGAGTTGCATTTTAAGTCAGCAGCAATTTGTAGACAAGTTTTTTTCTCTCCAGAAATGATTACTTCTTCTTTAGTGTTTATGAATGTCAAATACACTTTGTCCTTCCTGTCTATAAATTCTTTTACTTTTTCTAATGGTGCTAATAAGACAATGCTTATCCATTTCTCCTTGGCAGTTTTACAGTCGAGCCCCCAGTATTCTGCAAGCAATTCTAAGTTGCCTGCAAATCTATTTTTGAAAATTGGAGAATTCCTGAATTTCTCTGCACCTTTCGGATGCCATACTCCTAATGCATACCACATGCTGCTGCATTCTCCCATGCTATAACCAAATGCAATGTCTGGTTTCAATTTAAATTGTTCTCTCAAAATTTCAGTAAAAATTGCTGAATAAAAAACTCCTGCTGACATCATAGCAATCGGATCGTTATAAATGTCAAGAGCCTCTTCGTCACTACTTTTTAACTTTGGATATAAATAATCCCCATTGATGAAACGATCGATGTCATCGACGCGATTTTCATATCGACTCAATAAATCAGGAAAAAGTTGAAAAATATCTTTTCCTAA
The DNA here is from genome assembly GCA_937941095.1 of uncultured Saprospiraceae bacterium. GTDB lineage: Bacteria > Bacteroidota > Bacteroidia > Chitinophagales > Saprospiraceae > JALZVN01. Next base: position 13,658 of record CALDYJ010000174.1, read on the forward strand.
ACCTTTATAAGCTGTAGCAGAACCTGGATAAACGAAAGCTACCTTACCTTCGTTTCCTAAAGGATTTGGAGTGAAATAACTTCCATTGGGAGTCTTTAAATCTTTCTTGTTTTGAAATGAATGCAACAAGTTTTTTTGAAAAAATTGAATCTCCTTGTGAAGACTAATTTTGTGCTGTGCAAGCAAAACAATGGTGTAGTTAAGTTTTTGTTTAAGGAAATCATTATAGAATCTTTGTGCTACATTGCTCAGCACTGCTTTTTCGTCTAGTTTCAATTTTAATAAATGGAGTTGTTTTAATAGGTTTTCTCCAGTGTTTCCTTTGAGAATAAATAATTCAGGTTTAGGAATTTTTATTTTTGCTTGCTTAGCAATCCTCTTATTTTTAGAACTTGAAAGTTGGACTTGAATGTCACCTATACCATTTACTGCCGCATATCTTTTAGTTTCTCCATTTGGTAATATCCAAGGTCTGGATTGTTTTGGAAAGTAATAGTTTGAATTATGGAAGCCTATATTTTGAGGGGTTTTCCAATTTGGTATGCCTGGAATAAATCGATGATGCAAGCAAAGTGCAGTTTTTATTAAAGCCGCCATTCCTGAAGCTGCAAATGTATTTCCAATATTGGATTTGATGGAGCCTAATGCTATTGGTTTATGAAAACTATTTTGTAATAATTTGTCTTGTTCAGATTCATCTTGGGATGAGATCCCTGTTGCCGCCAATTCTATATAGTCAAATGAATTTTGATCAGTGGGAGTTCCGATTTTGTCAATTACTGAATAAATCTTTTCATCTGCATCTTTCACATGTCTTTTTAAAATAACGGCACCAGCACCTTCACCAATCAACCATCCTTTTTCACCAACATTAAATGAAATAGAAGGTTTTGGATTTGTATTTGTAAGATGTTCTTTTTGCCTAAGCAATACATTTTCAAGTCCCGCAGAGAAATCTACTGCGCCGACTACTACCGCATCTACTTCACCTAAGGACAACAAGTTTTGTGCAACCTCTAAGGCTTTGAAAACAGAATTTTCACCACAGGAAACAGTAAATGAAGCACCAGAAAAATCCCAAAGAGCGGAGATTCTGCTTGCCATTAAGTTGCCAATGAAGCTGGTAAATTCACTTGGAGTCGGAACTCCTTCTCTATGATAAATTCCTTTCTTTGTCAATTGAATTAATTCAGCCAAGTCATCTGCATCTAAGTCAAGTCCTGCATTTATCAAAGCTTCTTTCACTTGCCATTCTATGTCCCATCTTGCTAGACATTGATGAATCGCTAATTCGGTTTCCATCGCAACCAATACCGCTACATTTTGATGCTCTTTTAGGCCTGCATCTTTGATTGCATTGTCTGCTACTTTCAGTAGTAAAGCTTGTTGAGGGTGTAAACGTTCTGCTTCTTTTGGCTGAATTTTATAACGTAATAGGTCAATTTCAAAATCTTCAATATAAGCACCTTTTGGAGCAGTCCCTTCTTCAAAACCGTACTTTTCCAATAGGCTAGTATTTGCTTCCATCCCCTTCCATCGATTTTTTGGAAGCGCCTTAAATTGTTGTTTATTATTATAAATGGTGTCATAGAAGGATTCTAAATTTTGGCAGGCTCCAAAGTGGGCATCCATACCTACAATAGCCATCGATTGCAGACGAACCAAACTTTGTGATTGCTCACTAGTTTCATTGTTTTTCCCTAAATAATTTTGAACCACCATGTGCGCATTCGTTCCGCCAAAACCAAATGAGTTAATTCCTGCTTGCTTATTTTTATTTTTCCAAGGGGTGTGCTTTAGTATCATTCCTCTATCCCTGGCCCAATTGTTATCAGATGTTATAGGATTTTTTAAGTTTATGTTAGAAGGAATTACCTCATGCTGCATTGCTAAAAGTACTTTTAACAAACCTGTCATACCTGCTGCTGTCAACAAGTGACCCATATTAGATTTTACAGATCCAAGTAAAGGCCTAGTGTCGTATTTAGAAAAGTAATTAGCTATAGAGTTTAGTTCAGTAATGTCTCCAAGTGGAGTACCAGTGGCATGACATTCGATATAAGAAGTATCTTTTGGAGAAATATGCTCTTTGTCGTAAGTTCTTTCAAATGCTAAATTTTGCCCTTTAGGATTTGGACTTAGCAGGAATTTTCCTCTACCATCGTTTGACAAACCAACACCACTTATAAGCCCTAAAATGTTATCTCCATCTCTTTCTGCATCTTCCAGTCTTTTTAACAAGACCATCCCTGCTCCTTCGGATGATACGAGCCCAGCAGAATCTTTATCAAAAGGAACAAATTTTTGATCCATAGGTGAGTAAGCATGAAATATAGAGAATCCCATGTGTATAAATAATTGGTCGGAAGCACTTACTGCTCCAGCCAACATCATATCTGCTTTGCCGGTTTGTAATTCGTCGCAAGCCAATTTAATAGCATACAAGGAGCTTGCGCATGCTGCATCTAAGGCGAAATGTGTTTTGCCAAGTGCTAGAGCTTTGCATACCATTTCGGAAGGCGTATACTCTAGGACTTTATTCTTAGGAGGATGTAACTGATGATCTTTTAATTTAAATTCAGGAGTTTTTAATAATTTCTGAATATTTAATTCCAAAGAACGACAATATATATCAGCCATTAATCGGTGAGAAGAGCTAGTAGGAAAGGATAAATTACCAAGTACCAAGCCACAATTATCCAAGGAGGCTTTGTTCTTATAATAACCACCATCTATGAGAGCTTCTTTCGCTGTATATAAGGACCATTGATACAATTTATCTTGTTTGTCTAAATAGTCCGCAGAAAGTTCAAAGCCATTTGATTCAAAGCGAAAATCTCGGATATAGCCGCCGCGAATAGAGTAGCAACGATCTTCAATTCCTTTATCTGGATGAAAAACTTCAGAAGGATGCATTCCGAAATCTTCATGGTTTGCATGAGCTGTTAGATCCTTTTCTGACATCAAGTTTTCCCAAAATTCCTTCGGTGTCGAAGACCCAGGAAAAAGTGCCGAAGTTCCTATTATGGCTATTTTACTCATATTATTTACAATGCTGTAAGCTTTGATCTTTATTTTTAAATTTTTACCAAACCAATTGTTTAGAGATGGTGACTGTTGCTCCTGATGTTTTGATGTATACATTACCTTCTTCATCGTAGACTGTACATTCTGCAACCAATTTTAATTCATTGGCTTCCTTTACGCTTACATTGACATATAATTTTTTACCAAAAGGTACTGGTCGATATAAGGTTGCACTATCTGTTTGCAATGGGAGGCTCTTTGCCCCATCGTAATTTTTTTGTACCCAAACCAACATCCCTTGATATTGGATATCTGCAAAAAAAGTGTTGATGCTATTTACTTGAAACTGACCTTGCTCCGGTAGCGGAACTTCGGGAGCCATGCAAGAAAGTACTATTTGATGCTCCGTACAATCTAATATTTCTTTTATTCCTTGAAAGTAAGGTGCATGAAACAAAGAACCATCTTCATACAATACTTGTCCATTAGTTGCTTGATAAGAGCCACTTACTTGATGCTTGAATTTAGGCATTGCTGGAAATGACTTTTTATTCATTAAAGTGACCTTTGCACGGTAATGATTCATTGGCAACTTTCTCCCTTCACTAAAAATTGTTGTTTCAAAAACTATTTTTTCTTCATTCTTTTCAAGTTCTTTTATTTCTAAAATATAATCTTCTTTTTGATTTCCATCAAAAATAATTCCTTTGAATAGAGCGGTTTTTTCTATTTTAAAAATCGTATAATCTGGATAGAGCTTCTCACAACTTTGGGCCATCCATCCTACGGCATTGACAACTGGCAAGACTGGATTGTTTTGGATCATGTGATGTTTCAGAAATGGATTGTTTTCCAACTTCAACTGCCTATGTATCCGATGTTGATTTAATGCTCCAAGATGACTTACAGCTGTAGGTAAGGTTCCTCCAATAATGACCTGAGCTTGATTAGCATATGCAATGTTAAGTTCATTAACCAACATTGCAGCCCCGCCTGCACTATTTACCAAGCTAATTCCGGCAGCCTCAAATTGAGCTTTCAATTCTCCACTGACCATACCGCTGTCCCATGCTCCCCAATTAATTGCAGAGACCTGTGTTTTTGGATGATTAGTTTTAAATAAATGCGCCGCCTTGCTTAATATTTCATTTGCTATGGCATAATCTGATTGGCCAACATTCCCATAAAATCCTGCTACGGAAGAAAACAATATCAAGTGATCCAATCGATGGATATCAACTGCAGCTAGAAGAGATAGCAACCCATCTAATTTTACAGATAGTACATTCTCAAAATCGCTTTCTGTTTTATCTTGGATGTATTTGTCTGCTAATCTACCCGCACCATGAATGATTCCAGTGACTTTTCCAGTTTTCATTGTCGCTAAATCTAAGGCAGTTTTAAAAGAACTTAAATCAGTGACATCTCCCCGAATGTATGCTACTTCGCTGCCATGGCTTTTGACGTTTGAAATTGTTTGTTCGATTTCTTTTTTAGCAATAATGTTTTTGAAGATACTTTTTACTTTTGGAAGACTTGGTTTTTCTCCTTTTGATTTCATGTCATCCATAATCAAACGCTTCAAGGTACCTTCATCCTTTTCATTCTTTGCGAATTCAGGAACTTCAACATCAATTGAAGATCTTCCTAATAGAATAAATTTACAGTGAAAGGTTTTCGCCATTTCAATGACACAAGTTGCCGTTACACCTCTTGCACCTCCGCTAACAAGAAATACAGAATCGGCGGTAACTTTAGTTGAGATTGCTTGTTTTTCTATAACTGCTGTTGGAATGGCAGCTGTGGTTTTTCTTCCTTTTTTTGAGTATGCCACTTCTACAATAGAAACATTCGCGTCGTGATATTCTGAAATTAATTGATTTACGATTTGATCGGTAGGTAATTCTGCTTGGATGTCAAGAGCTCTGCAAAAAACAGAAGACCATTCTAAATTCAAACATTTAACTAAACCTGTGATGCCACCACCAAGTATTGAAGTATTACCTTTTTTCCCTTGTCCCAAATGTCCATCCATTCTAGTACAAGTAAGGAAGTTGGCTCTTTGCTTCATTCCCAACTCGTTCAAATCCTTTTGAAGATGTTTAGCAATGAAAAACAATGTTTTTACTATTTCTTTTTCTGCAGCGAAATGTTGACTGAAATTTGGTGGCTGAAATTCGAACTGAGGATGTATGTGAATAAAGCTACCTATTTTTCCATATTTCTCATGAACCTCTCGAATGGCATTGGCTACAGCTTCATCACTACTATTTTGCAAAGTGATTGCTTTATTGCTTATTGGATTACTTAGACCGCTTAGATTTAAAGTAACTACTTCTGTTCCCTTTTCTTGAAATACTGTAATTACTTTAGCAGTGAATGCTGAGCCGTCATTAGTCACTAGAAGCACATGAGAAGAGGGCATCGAAAACTCTAAAAAATCAGGATTAGGTAAGTATTTTAATCCAACTTCAAAACGTTTCACACCATGGAAATTCCCTGTTTGAACTAAGCCATTTGTCTTTTCCTCGGCCTTCATCTCCTTGCTTTCAATGTTCGATTGCTTGCTGCTTATTGCATTACTTTTTTTTTACTATTTGCACTTACATAAGAAACTATTTCTTCTAGTGTTCTCAATTCTGTCAACTCATTCGGGTTGATGTAAGAGAGTTCTGGATATTGTTTTGTCAACGCACCAAAGATTTCTACTCTCTTGATGGAATCAATTCCTAGATCGGCTTCCATGTCCATCTTTAGTTCAAGCATCTCCGCAGGGTAACCTGTCTTTTCACTAACTACTTGCAATAAAGCATTTTGTAATTGCGGATTAAGAACTCCATTGTCATAATTACTTGAACTTATGGTTGTATTTGTATTTGCACTTACATTTGAATTGGTTCCTGCGTCAGTACTGTTATTAGTAACAAAATTTACGATTTCCGCTAAGGTTCTCAACTCTGTCAATTCGTTTGGATTAATTCCAGACATTTCAGGATGTAGTTTGGTTAAAGCACCAAATATTTCTACTCTTTTGATGGAATCGATTCCAAGGTCTGCTTCCATGTCCATATTAAGTTCCAACATCTCGGCAGGGTAACCAGTCTTTTCACTTACAACTTGGAGTAGAGAATTTGTCAGGACTTTAAGATCGATGTCATTATTATTTGAAGGCGTATTATTTATAGGACTAAGAACAGGATTTGTGCTTGCAGCAATTGCTTGCGGACTTTCTTGAACTGCAATGTTGTTTGATGAGCCACTGTTTTCAGTGACGAAATTGACTATCTCAGCTAATGTTCTCAATTCAGTCAACTCATTTGGGTTGATTCCAGACATTTCTGGATGCATCTTGGTTAAGGCCCCAAATATTTCTACTCTCTTGATGGAGTCAATTCCTAGATCAGCTTCCATGTCCATATTGAGTTCTAACATTTCTGCAGGATAACCAGTCTTTTCACTTACGACTTCAAGTAAAGAAGTAGTCAAAACATTTATGTTCATTCCCGTTCCATCTGTTGAAGTAGCTGGGATAGCAGTATGGGCATGTTTGTTTGAACCATTTGAGCTAACTGTTGTGCTGTTACCATTTGTACTATTTCCATTATAGCTGTCCAATGGAACATTTGCTTTCAAGTTATCGGGCAGCACTGTATTATTAATTCCATTACCACCGCTTATACTTTGGGATAATATATTTAGTAGTTGTTGTGATTGTTGATTTTGTTCATTCATAAATCGTTCGAAGATCTCTAGGGATTTCGTTTGATTTATTTTGAATGATTCGAGTGTGCTTTGTATTAATTGAAAGATTTCTTTGTTCATGATTTCTTCTTCATTTTCAGATTGGATGAATTTTGTTTTTTGGGCTGCTACTTCAATTATTTTTTCGACGGTAACTATTTTTTCAACAACTTTAGTTTCTGTGTTTGAAATTTGAAAACCATCAGTCATGATGTCTTTATGTGCTTTTTGTGTTGCTTTGGAAACGTAATTATTTCCGCTCAATTGAACCGTGAGCATTGACTTAGATGGGAGAGGAGCAATTTCTCTTTTATAAGGATCGATATTTGAAAGTGGTATTCCTAGTACTTGCATTTGAACAATCGCCTGTCGAAATAGCAAGTCGCTATCTTTTTTAGCACTTGCATTTACTGCAATGGCATAATGCTCTTTATTGTTTAATATGTTACGGACTAAGTTTGTCAAAATTCCTTTAGGGCCAAATTCAATAAAAATTCTTCCACCAGCATCATAGATATTTTCAATTTGATTTCTAAAGAGTACTGGATTTAAAATTTGGTTTTTTAAGATGTTTTTAAGCTCACTTACATTACTAGGATATGCCTTTCCTGTCGTATTTGAGTAAACAGGTATATTGGGAGAACTGAAGTTTTGTTGATCCACAAAATTCGAAAAAGGCACTTGAGCATGTTTTACAAAATCTGTGTGAAATGCGGCAGAAACCGTCAAAGGAACAACTGAAAAGTTTTTCTCTTTTAGCTGTTTGATTGCTTCTTTAATCGCGATTGTACTTCCACCTAAGACTACTTGACTTTTAGAGTTTACATTTGCAATCAAAACGCCTTTTATGTTTTTTATGGCAGCTGCTACTTCATGTTCTGATGCTTTTACTGCCAGCATTGTTCCAGAATCAGCGATTGGATTATCGATCGCCATGGCCTCGCCTCGTGTTTTGGCCAAATTTAAAAACGTCGCATCATCATATGCACCAGCAGCCCATAGAGCTGTCAATTCTCCAAAACTATGTCCTGCTGTAAAATGAGGGGAGAAACCTGCATTCTGCAAAGTTTTATACTGTCCCATACTCAATGCCCCAATTGCAGGCTGAGCATATTGAGTTTTTGTAAGCTCTAATTGTTGTTGATCTTTCTCTTCTTTACTAAATACAGGAATTGGATATATTTTTTTGGACAGAGGCTTAGTTTTGCCTGCTTTGTATAAGTTGTCAAGTTGCTCAAATGTTTGAGCAACAGCTGGAAAGGCATTTGTTAGTTCCTTACCCATTCCTATGTACTGAGAACCTTGTCCAGCGAATAATGCAACAACTTTATTGTTCTTGATATCAAGTCCTCTTGGTCGATAATAAATTCCTTTAGGATGATCCCATGGACTAGAAGAGAAGGTTTGAGCAATTGCCATTTTAAGCATTGCTTTACAGTCTTGGTGTGAATTCGTAACAAAACCTAAACGTGCATTTTGTTGAATCAATTGAATGTTTTTACTTTCTGCTACTAATTGTTTGAATGCAGATTCGCTTTCTTCTCCATCGAGTTGGTTCAACACTTTTTCAACAACTTGAAGTAATGTTGCAGGCTTTGAAGCTTGTAAAATAATTGTTTTATACGGTTCGTGTAATCTATAGTCAGTAGTTCCTCGACCAAGGTATTCTTCCATTGTTATATGCACATTAATTCCTCCAAATCCAAAAGCACTTACACCTGAACGTCTTGGATGACCATGGCTAATCCAAGGACGAGTCTCTGTATTTATATAGATAGCGGAATCTTTAATGTTGAATTTTTCATTAGGCTGTTCTACGTTAATTGTTGGAGGCAATATTTTGTGATGTAGAGCTAATACTGCTTTAATTATTCCAGCTGCTCCAGCTGCCGATTTGGTATGACCAATCTGAGATTTTACAGAACCCAAAGCAATGTGCTGCTTTTTTGGATTGTTGGCTCCAAATACCATTTGCATGGAAGTGAACTCTGTTGGATCACCAGCTCCTGTGCCTGTACCATGTGCTTCAAGCAAGCCTACGGTTTCTGGCAAATAACCTGCATCTTCGTACGCACGATTCATGGCTAATGCTTGTCCGGATGGGCGAGGAGCATAAACTGATTTAAAACGTCCATCACTGGAAGTTCCGACACCTTTTATTACAGCATAAATTCGATCACCATCTCTTTCAGCATCTTCTAGTCTTTTTAAAACCAACATCCCTAGCCCTTCCCCAATCAACATACCATCCGCCTTGTCACTAAAAGGACTAATGTTTCCTGACTTTGAAAATGCCGGTGTCTTACTGAAAGACATGTACATAAATGGAGAGTTGTCAGTGTCTACACCCCCAGTTAACATCATATCACATCTTCCTTCTATTAATTCACTCAATGACATTTTGATTGCACTCAATGATGCTGCACAAGCAGCATCTACAACGCTATTGATTCCACCTAAATCGAATCTGTTGGTGATACGTCCAGAAATCACATTTCCCAAAAGACCAGGAAACGAATTCTCATTCCAGCCTACATATGCACTTTTCATTTTCTCAATGATCTTAGGAATGTCAGCTTCTGCAACACCGCTAGCACGGAGTGCTCTTTCCCAAATAGGATATTGCAATCGAGCTATTAAAGGTGTAATTAATTTTTGTCCGCCTCCAACTCCTAATAGGACCCCAGTTTTTTCTTTAAGTGCTTTTGTGAATTTTTTGGAGTTTCTTCCATAGCCTGCGTCTTCAAACGCATCTCGGGCTGCTACTAAACCAAGCAACTGAGAAGCATCGGTTACTTCCAAAATATTTGGCGGCAAGCCAAACTCCATTGGATTAAAATCTATCTCAGGAAGGAACCCTCCTCGTTTGCAATAGGTTTTGTCAGGAGCAGTCATATCCTCATCATAGTAGTCGTCTATGAGCCAACGATTAGATGGAACCTCTTTAATGCTATCTTTTGATTGGATGATGTTTGTCCAATATTCCTCAACATTTTTTGCATCAGCAAACATTGCCGAGATACCTATTACTGCAATCGGAGTTTTCTTTAGGGAAGAATTTATATTCATTTCTCTTTTTATCTTATATCATTTAAAAGCAGTCTTTAGTTTATGTACGCTGACTTGCTTTAAGCCATATACCTCATTTATTGATTAGGCTCATATGTGGACTATAAATAGTTCTTTTTGGATTTCTAATAATTTAATCCCTTTCTCTGTGCATAATCCTCTCAAATAAGGAACCATTATGCCGAATGTCAATCTTTCTTTACTAAATTCAGTTACAGGAAACAGTTCGTTATCTTTCAACAACTTTAATAATTTCAAGACTGTTTTTCCAACTACTTCAACATCCATGTCTTTTTCAAAAATTCCGTCTTTAATACCTGCCTTAGCTAAGCCTATGAGTTGTTGATGCGCATAGTTGCCGTTCCTCTTGTATGATTCATTTAACAATCCTGGATAGTAATTAATAATGTCTCCAAAAAAGTTTGGGTTTATCTGATGCGATCGGCGAACAATTTTTTGATGTAGATGCCCCATTGCTTCTATGACATTGTCTGCTGTTTTTATTACTTGCTCATTTTCAGCACGCACTTTGGAATTATAAACATCGAGGCAAGCAAGAAGCAAGGTTACTTTGTCTTCAAAATGGCTGTAAATTGTTCGCTTAGAAGTACGTAGCTCCTTCACAATTCTATCAATGGTAATGGTTTTTACCCCATGTTGCATGAATAGCTTAGTTGCCGTCTTGATTATAATTTCTTTTGTAATCATGCCTAAGTTGTCGCAGAGAACACTTTTGGTAATATTTTAGTTCTCATAGTACCACACAAAGAAAAGAAGATATTTTCAATTTCCTAAGGCTAAGTGTTATTTATTACTAAAAGTTCTTTAATCTTAACGCTAGAATGTGTTTAAACGAATAAAGAAAATGGCCATAAAGGTATTTAGAGCCCATACAGGGCCTTTGAAGAAGCAACAAAAATTTAAACATCTGCTAAGGCGCCTACCCAATTCTTTACATTTAAAAGCACTTCGTTATAAGTCTGAATTAAGTGCTTATAATTATGTAATTGGCAGGCTATTATTAAAGAACGGACTTGAATCTTTTAGTGTGGATAGTGATTTAGAGAAAATTGAGTTTCAGGAAAATGGAAAACTTGTTTTACCAGGAATACATTTTAATATTTCACATTCTGATCATCAAGTAATTTGTGCTTTTTCAAAAGAAGCACCTCTTGGAGTAGACATAGAAAAAATTAATCCGATAGATTTTAAAGATTTCACTTTGATGATGTCAAAAAGGGAATGGGAGGCTATTAAAAACGGAAAGGATCCACTCCAGACGTTTTATAGATTTTGGACTCGAAAAGAAAGCATTATCAAAGCTTTAGGCCTTAAGCTGAGTTTCTTGCATAAAATTGAATTGGATGTGAGCTCAGAATATTTTGTTTTAAATAATAATCGGTATTGTTTGAAGGATTTATCAATAGGGCAAGGGTATTATGGAGCAGTTTGTTCTGAAAAAGAAATAGGGGTGATTGAATACGAGGAAATTTTTTTCTAAGGTATCTGAATTATAAATGTTGAATTAAATCTAAGAAGATTCCCAATCCATACTATTCATCAAATCCTTTGTGTAAGGATTTATAATGAAAAATTAAATTATTT
>CALDYJ010000175.1 GCA_937941095.1 uncultured Saprospiraceae bacterium
ATGAATGATCGTCTTTCTTTGGCTACAGAAACTGCCTTTAATTTTTGGCTGGGAGGTCAGTTTCAAGATGAATTGAATGATTTCAGCTTAAGTACAAGCTTTGACCCACCGATAGGATTATTATTACAAGTTGATTTCGTAAAAGAGCAGAAAGAATAGTTGGTTCCAAAACAATAGGATCTTTAGCTTTGTTTGGCATTTTTAAGTAACATGTATTACTTTTGCACAAAAATTAATGTCAGACACCTATAGCTTAGGTGTTAAAAGCTTTAGAATTTATGGGAAGAGCGTTTGAATTCCGAAAGGAAAGAAAAATGAAAAGATGGGGTAAAATGGCAAAAGTCTTTACCCGTATCGGCAAAGATATCGTCATAGCCATCAAATCTGGTGGTACTGATCCAGCTACCAATGCAAAGTTAAGAGCTGTCATGCAAAATGCAAGGGCGGCCAACATGCCTAAGGCTAACATAGAAAGAGCCATTAAGAAAGCAGAAGATAAAGATACTGCTGACTTTAAAGAAGGTACTTTTGAAGGTTATGCCGCTCATGGAGTAGCAGTCATTATTGAAACAGCTACAGATAATAATCAAAGAACAGTTGCCAATGTTAGGTCATACTTTAATAAGACCAATGGGACATTAGGCACTACAGGGTCTGTGGTTTTCATGTTTGAACACAACTGTTTCTTTAAAATCGATAAAGGTGAATTAGATTTGGAAGAATTAGAGTTTGAATTGATCGATCATGGAGCAGAAGAAGTTTTCTTAGAGGAAGGAGATGAAGAAAATGGTACTCCAGAACAGATTAGCATTTATGGTGCCTTTGAAAATTTTGGTTCTCTACAGTCTGCCTTAGAAGAAAAAGGATTTGAAATAAAGTCTTCTGGTTTTGACAGGATTCCAACAACTACCAAGGAATTAAGTGAAGAACAAAAAGTAGATGTCGAAAAATTGCTTGCTAAGTTAGACGATGATGAAGATGTGCAGAATGTTTTTCATAACATGGTTTGATGAGTTTGTAATCTGGCGATTGGTTACTTTGGCCATCTGATTTTCCGAAACAAAATGTCATAAAATGCAAAAAAGCTATACTGGTTCAGGTGTCCCTAATAACGAACACATGAACCAGATCTAAGCTTACTTAAATATATTCTTTAAACATTTGGATTGCTATGGCAATCAAGATGATACCAAATACCTTTCTTAATGTTCCTGATACCTGAGGGGACATTTTTCTCGATATCCAATCTGTAGATCTTAATATTACATAAATCAAAAGTAGGTTTAACACGATCCCTATAATGATGCTGTAAGTATCGTATTCCGCTTTTAATGAGATAATCGTTGTTAATGTTCCTGCTCCTGCTAAAAGAGGAAAAGCTATAGGAACGATGCTTCCCGATTCTCCATCTTCATCTGGATTAGTTCTAAAAAATCTGATGCCTAAAATCATTTCTAAGCCGATAAAGAAAATGATGAGCGATCCTGCTAAGGCAAAAGAAGATACTTCAAGCCCAAACAATTGAAGGATAGCTGCACCAAAAAATAAAAAGGCAATCATAATGATCCCAGCTGAGCTTGTGGCTAAGGCTGGCTTAATGACTATGCCTTCTTTTTTCATGTTAATTATTACTGGTAATGAACCAATTATGTCAATAACAGAAAAAAGAATTAATGATACTGAGAATACTGCTGCTACATTCATTTCTACAATAGTTTGTCTGTGTTCAGAGTGATTATAAGATTTTAAATAATAACTCAAATTTGAGATATTTTGTTATAAATTGCTTGTAAAAAGCTTAATTTGTGTCATATTTAAATATTTATGGCATAATAAATGTCATATTTAAATATAGAGCACCTATTATCAATGAAAGAATATCAACTTGACCCTATAGATGTAAGAATATTAGAAGAATTGACATTGGATGCAAAAACACCATATGTTAAGCTCTCTAAGAAGCTAAAAGTATCCAACACTTTGGTACACCAAAGAATACGTAGGATGCAAGAGTCTGGCATTTTGAAAAATGCCACTTATAAACTAGATCCTTGGAAACTCGGCTATCAAACTTCTGCTTATACACAAATTATGTTGACGGATTCCAAGCATCACAGGAAGGTGGAAGAATCATTGATGAAAATAAATGAGATCATAGAATGTGTAAACATCTCTGGTAGGTATGCACTGTTGGTAAGAATATATGCCAAAAACAATAGGCACCTTCGAGACATCATTTATGAGAAAATACATACAATCCCTCAAGTTGAAGGGACAAATACAACCATTTCCTTTGAGACAGCTTTTTCAAGGAATGTACCTATAGATTTGTAAGATAAAATTGGTTACAAATTGAGAATCTTTTGGGAGCGAGTTCGGACTAGACTTGTCTTCCAAAAAGGTTCTTTAGATAAAGACTAATTTGATCTTTTACCAAATATGAATTTATAGCCACCGAATTTAAAATGAATTTGTTGTTTTTTGAGGAATTTCCCTAGGTTTACTAAACCTTCGAGGTTTAGTAAACCTGTTTTTATCTACTTTATGCCCAGAGTAGGAGAAACATTTTTGTCAAGCCCTAAGATCCTCTGTAGGTTTTTTAAAGCTTTAACATTTTCTGGTGAATCCATTGCATTGATGATGCTTTGTTTTTCTCTTTCCGTAAGATGGAAAGTCATAGAGGCTTCTTCTTTTTTGTTTAATGGTCTATATTTAAAACGAACGATGTCAAAGTTATCTTCTCCCAACAACTCATACATAAAGCCTAAATTAGTATCATGGTCAAATTCTTGAAGACGTAACATCTTACCAGCTATCCCTAAAGGATCAAAAAGATTACTTATGATTCCTTTTGATTCGTCTGCTGAGATGTCATTACTTCTATCTCTACCTTGAATTAACATCAAGACCACTCCATCAGTGTTTTCATTTATCCAATCTTTAAAGACTTGCATATACCTTACTGCTGATTTCACTCCAAAATTATCTCTAAAACCTGCATCAAGTACTTCAATTTGAGGGTTACTAGGTAAATGTACATTAGGCAAGATGAAGGGGTAAGTAGCATTCATTCTAAGAGCGGTTGTAAAACTTAAGTTTTTTGCATTTTGATCTTTGAACAAGCCTCCAAAATCAACTGCATCTATTTCTACTGATTCTGCATCATTGATCCCGATTGGTGCGACCATCATGTATGAAACTGGTTGAGAAGAAATGATTAATCTTCTTCCATCATTAACGATGGAAGGGGTAATAAACATCAATGGAATATTAGCATCTATTTCATCTTGTTTATAATCTTCTAAGGTTTTGTCTAAGACAAAATTTGTATTTTCATTTAGCTGTTGTTCAAAAATATAGCCTCTATCTCTTCGGTACATATGTCCACCTTTTTCGAATTCTAACCATGGTAAGAAAAGATCATTCGAAACAATCATAAAAGCAATTGAATTTAACAGGTCTTCTGAAATTTTTTCGATGTGATCAGTTTCATACATATCTGCGTCTTCACGTTTAGAAGCTCTTAAATATTGCTCTCTTAAATAGGCTGTTCCTATCAGCCCTCCAGATGATCCAGAAAAGAGTGCTGTTTTATTAAACAGCTCATTGTTTAATGCTGCATCTGCTTTTTCTAAAACGTTTACAGCCCAAACAGAAGCTTTCAAACCTCCCCCGCTTACGCAGGTTATAATCATCTTTGGTTTTGCATCCTTTTGTTTTGCTTTCCAGTTTTCTAAAATATTTATCATTTGATCTTTATCGTGTTCGACCTTATCGATCTCAATCAACTTATCAAAAGAAGCTGGACTATAAATTGCTTTTTCATTTTCATAATTCAATCCGTAAGCTTGATTGTTGTAGTTAAAATTTCTTACACCAGTTATCCAGTTTATTCCAAGTAGCAAGAGTATGAAGACTGTCATTTTCCACGGTCCAAACCAATAAGTAACTGCTCCAGCTAAAGAGATGAGAATACTTCCTAAGATGAAGACACTAGCTGAAGCTGGAATTCTAAATGGAGGATGTTCAATTAGTACGCCCAATAAAATTAACAAGAGGATACTTGCTAATTGTATGATCAATGCATTTCCGTGATTTTGTCTAAAAATACTTAAGAGCATTTTCGAATCGTAATGTTCTACACTTCGCACCAACCTTACCTTGAATTTTTCGGTAAGAAAGGTAAGTACTTTTATTTTTGGTTTTTCTTTTACTAATGTGTCTATGTCTACATCTCTTCTACCAGGCGCTAGAAACTTCTCCAAGTTTGGTGGCTTATTCTTTCTTTTGCTTAGGTAAGATTCGATGTCCTTGTTTGTAAAAGTTAAATAGATAACTACCAGGGTGACGATCATCGTCCCCCCTAAAAAGAAGCCAAGCAAATCATAAATAATTTGAGTAACACCTGAACCTTGATAATAAGCTTGAAATCGAATGATACTTATTAAAAGGATTATCAGAAAAACGAGCGGCACTATAAAATTATTTAGGCTCCATTTAGTAAAAGGTCTATTTAGTGTTGCAAGAAATGGAAAGTTATGTGCGAGCAGAAGATAAGTGGTCAAGTTCCATGTAATAAAGAAAGCTCCAAAAGCCATTCCCATCAAGAAGAAACTCCAAAAATTTACTTCTCCTAAATATTCAGGATCCAAAAATAAATACTGGGCTCCAAAATGAGAAGCTAACAAACCTGTAACCATTAAAGTAATGATCGCCCAAATTAAAATAAGAAAGTGATTGCTTCTGATGTGCTGCACCAAAAGCTGGATGGGAAAAGAGTATATTAAATTTTCAAACTTCTTCTTCATTTTCAGGATCCAGCTTGAGTAACCTTACTGTTTCTATTTTAGTATCACTCACCAATTCCAAAATAAATTTATACCCATCGAGGATAATTTCGGTATCTTTTTCTGGTATAGTTTCAGTAGTCATGACTAGATATCCTGATAATGTTTGAAAATCCCCTTCTGGGAAGCTAAGATCGTATTTTTCGGTCAGGTAATCCAGTTCTAATCTACCTGAGAATATATACTCCTTGTCGGACACTTGGGTTTCGATATGTTCCTCTTGATCGTGCTCATCTTCGATTTCTCCGAAGATTTCTTCTAAAATATCCTCCATAGTCACAATTCCCGCAGTTCCACCATATTCATCTACCACACATACAAGGCTCAAATTTTGCTTAATGAACATATTTAAAAGGTCACGAACCCTCATAACTTCAGGAACATAAGGAATATCCAATACAATTTCTTTAATGCTTTGAGGATGCTTTAAGAGTTGTTGATGATGCACATAACCTACAACTTCATCAATATCATCTTTAGTTACTACTATTCTTGATAAATTACTTTCCTTGAAAACTTGTAATAATTCTTCGACAGTACCAGTTTCATCAATATCAACAATCTCCGTTCTTGGGACCATACATTCTCTCACCTTTTGGTCCTCCAGGTAAAGTGCTTTTTCAAAAATATCTGTATTTAAATCATCGTCACCATTGGACTGTCTACTTTTAACAAATTCGCCAAGATCAACCCTTGTGATTACATCTAGATCTTGGCTGATGGGTGTTTTAAAAACATACTTTAAAATGAGGTTTGTCAATTTTGACATTAGCAAAGAAGGCATATAGAGCAACCAACTTAAAAACCTTAATGGTAAAGCTAAAGCGTATACTATACGATCTGCAAAGTGAGAAAAAATAGTCTTAGGTAGGTACTCGCCAAAAATCAAAACCACAATGGTGGTTATAATAGTGTAAACTAATAATTGTAAAAAATCTTGTCCTTCAATGGGAATGATGGAAGCTAATAATTGCCCCATTAATATGGTAAAAAAAACTAAAGCAATGTTGTTTCCAACCAGCATGGTTGAAATAAACTTCCCTGGGTTTTCGTAAAAGTTGCTTAATATTCTACTCCTTCTGTTTTCTGTTTTCTTTTTTAATTCTATACTGAGTTTCGAAGCAGATACAAATGCTATTTCGGTTCCAGAAAATAATGCTGAAAGAAGTAAGAAAAGTATAATGGAAAATATAAGCATTCTGTTATTTTAATTTCAATAATTATTTTCTACAGACATTGTTCCTTGAGGTGCGAGGATTTTCCATTTAGTAAAATCTTCTTCTGCTTCAAAACCATAACCATAAATAATGTCATCTTCAGTTGTGATTTTTACAAATCTTTTGGAAGATACTTTTTTAGTTGTTTCGTTCCAAATCAACTCTTCAGATTCTAGCAGTTCGTTCTTTTTGCTTTGCCAAACCACAGAATCTCGCATTACGATTTCTTTTTTTCTATCGTAGCGAATGGCATTCTTGGCGGTAAGCCAAGATACACTATTTGTACCTCCATCATAAAAGTCAACTTTTATGCCATCTGGAAATTCTTGTCGGGGTTCTTTTTTATCTTTTATGGTGTGCATCATCGGAGCGTTAACGATGACTTTAATAATGGCGGAATCAGAATAAATTAATTCTACTTCTTTTGTTTTTTCTATGCTTAAGTCTTCACGATTGACATAAGCATTGATTTCGTTAATGTCATTTTCGCAATTTGTCAACCCAATGAGACTAAGGCTTATTAAAGATAAAAGCATGCGCTTATAAAATAATTTATCCTTGAAGTTGACCTTCAAGGATAAATTTTCGTGCATCAATTGAATTAAGAGTTTGGTCGGTTTGAGCATTTATTTATCTGATTAGCGTAATGTCTCCTTCATAGAGAATCTCTTTGCCATCAATAAAACCTATAATGGCTGAATAGACATATATTCCTTGACTCATGGGCTTCCCTCTAAAGGTACCATCCCAACCACCAATTTCATTATTGACAGGAAACATTTCATCTCTCCAAACCAATTCTCCCCAGCGATCATAAATGTCCATTTTTACAACTTCAGTTGTCGCAGGTCCAGCAAAAACTCCAAGAAAATCATTTATGCCATCACTATTTGGAGAAAACGCTGATGGAATGTAAACTGGTCTAATGTCTCTAACTCTTAAGGTAATCTCGTCTTGAGCTGTACATCCTCCTTCATCTGTGACTGTGATAGTGTAAGTAGTTTGACCTGGAGGTAATACTGTTAAGTCTAAACATGTACTGCAAGAAAGCAGAGTATCAGGAGTCCATTGAACAGTTACATTTGCACTAGATGGAGAAACCGTTGCACTTATCATGGCAGAAAAACCTAAGTCTACGGTTTGATCAGGCCCTGCATCAACAACTAAGGTGGGCGGATCTACAAGCGTCACTTCAACTTGATCTTCACAACCTTTAATGTCTATTATGTCAATGGTATAATTACCATCAGCTAAATTTAAAAATAAGGGGCTTGATTGATAAGGTCCGCCATTAAGGCTATAACTGTAATCAGGATCTCCACCTGTTCCGCTTACTTCAATAACACCATCATCAACGTCAGCACAACTTGGATCTTGACTGTCTACTAAAGACAATGCAATGTCTGAATCTAGCGCACAACATGATAAAACTTCTAATTCTCTGGTTTCAGTCACTAAACAACCTTCCTCTGTCAATAGCGTTAAAACTATGATCTTAGTTCCAATTGATGGATAAGCTACTGTAAAGGGCCCATCACCTGAACCAGTTGGCGGTTGTGCACCTTGACCGAAAAACCATGTTTTACTTTCAATCGTACCATTGACATAAGTACTAAAATCGTTAATTTCTACACTTCTATCGCATTCTATAGAAACTGGATCAATGTCAAAATTTGCATCTGGTCCAGCAAAGGTACCAGTACCTCCAAAATTAATAGAGAAGCCATTACCAGATTGGCTAAAATTATTAATGGCTATGGTGTAAGCTTTGCCCGCTTCCATTTGGATGGCAGAGACAAAATTATTATCTCCAGCTTGGCAACCACAAGTTTCTCCGGTATCAGAATCTCCTACCGATAGTCCTGTCGGTCCAGTGCAAGCTCTCCAATTTGAAAAAGGTTCTCCCACATTTTCTCCAGACAACATACACCTTAATTCTATTTTTTGAGAACAATCATCAATTCCATTTGGCAATTCATAAACTACAAAATCAAGATCGTCTTCAGGGTTTAAAGGAGTAATTTCAAAAGCTAAAGTACCTGCTTGACGACATGTCCATTTGTACCAAGTAGAACTTCTTTCGTCCATGATGCAACCCGTCGGAGGATTGTTACATGCAGAAACAATCATTTCATTTGGATCATTCCCTTCTCCCAAAACCTTATCAACTGTGAAAGTATTTTTATCACAAAGTATTACTCCAGTCGGGCAATCCCCATCAGGTTCTGGAACTTGATTGAAGTTAATTAGGCACAATTGGAAAGTACCAGTATTAGCGTTTCTTGCATTGACTCTTACAAAGTAAGTAGCTCCCGCAATTAAAGGCCCAGCAAAAGTTTCGGCGACATTTGAATCAAAAGCATCAGAAATGCATTCGACCTCAAGTAAATTACTACAATCCCCTGAATAAAGGGCAACTTCTGGATTATTCAATGTACCTCCATTACTAATCGTAGTATTCCCAATGACTTGTATGTTTAAACCGTTTCCAACAGCTACAAAAGAAAACCATACATCATTGACGACTTCTCCGTTTGGAAAACAAGAAGGACTTGCTACTCCAGAATCTGAAGCACCTTCATTAGAATACTCTCCTACTTCCGAACAATATTCAGTTGGATCAGGGATAAATGTCGCTGATTCGCAAAAATCGTTGGAAACTTGAGCGAATGAATTTGAAAGGCTAAAAAGGGCTAAAATGATGAATATGTATGAGAATCTAATCATGTAATACTATTGCTATTTAATTATATAACTCAGTAAAATCAAAGTGGTTTCTATAAATGGGTCTATTACTAATAAAAACGTCATAAATTTAGGGAAAAGTACAGGGCTATTGTTATAATAGTGCTGATTTAGGACTATTTTAATAGATTACCCAAATGATTACAGTTTATGACTAAACACATTGCAAATATTATCACTTTGATGAATGCTTTTTTTGGCTGTTTAGCAATAGTGTGTTTATTTAAAGAGCAATATTATTGGGTTTTCGCTGCATTTGCTTTAGGATTAGTAGCAGATTTTGCTGATGGATTTGTTGCACGAGCTTTAAAAACCAAATCAGCCGTTGGAAAAGAGCTTGATTCTATGGCGGATATGGTCACTTTTGGTGTTTTCCCTGGAATGGTACTCTACTTCCTAATCAGTCAAAGCAATCAAGATTTTCCTGAATGGATTGCCTATATAGGCTTCCTATTTCCATGTTTTTCTGCCTATAGACTTGCAAAATTCAACCTTGATACTAGGCAAAGTGAAAACTTCTTAGGATTAGCGGTTCCCGCTTCTTCTTGCTTTATATTAGGGCTTTTATTGATTTATACTATAAATCCAACTTTTCAATTGCTTCATCCAATAGCAATGATCTTTTTCTTACTCATTCTTGGAAGCTTGATGATTTCGGAGTTACCAATGTTTAGTTTAAAATTTAAAGGTTTTCAGTGGAAAGGAAATGGTATTCGATTTCTTTTTTTGATATTTGTGTTATTAATGATCTTAGGATTGAAAGCTTATTCTTTAAGCGGGATTATTGTGGGTTATGTGTTGTTTTCATTTGGTGGCAGCTTTATAGAAAAAAATGCTTCATAAATAGCATGTTTTTTTAGGAGACACAAGGATACGGAACGAACAAAGTTTTTATAGAAACACAATTCACAGCGTGCACAAAGCTTTCAAAAACTAAAGTGTACAAAGTTTTTAGCACCAAGGGAAAGTTTATTTAGTAAAAAATAATTTTTAAGATGAAATTCAAAGCAGAAATTAACGTAATGCCTCACAAAGAGTTGTTAGATCCTCAAGGAAAGACTGTTTCAAACAACATGAAAAACCTTGACATCATGGGTGTAGAAGACATTAGGATTGGCAAAAGAATTATCATGACTTTGGATGCAGCAGATAAAGAAGAAGCAAGTTCAAAAGTCGACAATGCATGTAAGAATCTTTTAGCGAATATGATTATGGAGACTTACGAATTTGAAGTTAAGCCTTTCGGCTAATGCTTTATATCGTTCCAACACCAATAGGCAACCTCAAAGACATTACTTACAGAGCAGTTGAAGTGCTTAAAACTGTCAGTTTAATTTTAGCTGAAGATACTCGGACCAGCAAAAAGTTAATGACAGCATATGCTATTGAGACTCCTTTAAAATCATTCCATGCTCACAATGAACACAGTAATTTAGGGCACATTACTGATCTGCTTGCTAGTGGCCAAGACATTGCATTGATTTCTGATGCAGGGACTCCAGGAATTTCTGATCCTGGTTTTTTACTTTCAAGAGCCTGTCAAGATCAAGGTATAAAAATCACTTGTTTACCAGGAGCAACTGCTCTAATTCCAGCAATCGTTGCAAGTGGAATTCCTTGTGATAAATTCTTTTTCGAGGGCTTTCTTCCACATAAGAAAGGACGTCAAACAAGGTTAAAACAATTAAGTAGTTTAGAAGAAACTTTTGTTCTTTACGAATCACCACATCGCCTGTTAAAATGCCTCCATCAGCTTATGGAACATTGTGGAGAAGATAGGACTGCTTGCGTCTGTAGAGAACTGACAAAACTGCATGAAGAAATCAAGCAAGATAATCTTAAAGAACTCATCTATCACTTTGAATCAAAGGACAAAGTAAAAGGAGAGATCGTTATTGTGGTAAAAGGTGTTAAATGAAGTCACTATTTTATAATTTACGCGTCTAAAAGGCTATATTCTGAGCAATTAAAGGGCTGCTTATCTATTAGTTTTTACTAGCAATTATGATCAAATACTCAAAAAATCAAAGTATCTTCTTATTAAGATTACTATCCTTTATAATTTGTGTAATTACAAGTAGTACAATACTACAAGCACAACTCTCTACCATACATTATCTACCACCTTTATATGCTGCAGCTGATGAGATCATTGGAGATCATTTTATTTTTGTCACTAATCCAACAGCTCAAGAAACTACTGTTAGATTTAGGGATGGAGATGGTAATATGATACAATCAGGCAATGATAATGACATCCAAGATTCTGTGGTCCCTGGTAACACTACGAAAAAAATATGGCTTGGAAACGATAGACGATCTCAGGGAGTTTTAAGGAGAGATCAATTAAATCAAGTCATCACAAATGATGAGAACATAATTGTTACAGCGGATGATCCAGTCTATGTACAAGTGAGACACATTGATGACATACACGGACTATTGTATAGTTCAAAAGGTGATTGGGCTCCTGGATTAAGGTTTAGAGCAGGAACTGCTTTTTCGAAAAATGGAAGAGTGACTTTTATTTTTAATATCGTGGGAGAAAACAGAACTGATTTTATTTCTGTGATGGCTTTAAATGATAATACCAAAGTTGAGTTCAAAGAATTCAAACCAGGTGTGGATATTTTAGATGATGGACCTGCACAAGATTTTTCTATTGACCTAAATCAAAACAATTCCTACACCCTTGCTTCTGTTCCCGGAGCGAACGATAATATGTTTCTCACAGGTACACTGATTATTTCGAATGAACCAATAGTTGTTAATTGTGGCTCTTGGCAAATTGACAATTCTGATTTATTTGGTGTGGGTCAAGGGGACATCGGAGTTGATCAAATCATTCCGATGAACAGATTGGACACTGAGTACATTGTGATGAATGTGGATGGTTCTGATGATGCGGAAAAAATAATGGTAGTCGCTGATGTTGATGGTACTCAGTATTTTATTAATGGATCAAATAATGCAGAAGGTACTTTAGCGGCAGGTGAATTTGCAATCATTGATAGAGACCGCTTTTCGGTAAATAACAATATGTACATCAGGACTAATGTTCCAGCAGTAGTTTACCAAACCACGGGTCTAGAAGATTTTAGTTCTGGATTTAGTATCATTACTCCATTAAAATGCTGGGGTACACAAAGGGCTGTTATTCCTAGAATAGATGACGACTTTGATCTTGATCTTTCAAGAATAAATGTCGTAGCACAGAAAAACACCAATATAAATGTTGCTGGAGGTTCCTTATCAAATCCTTTACCAGTTCCTGGTAATCCTGATTATGAAACCTACAAAATCACTCCTGAGATCACAAGTGACATTTACATTACCTCCAATAAAAACATACAAATTGGAACTTCTCTCAGAAAACTATCTAAAGGTGCGGCGACGTATTATTCTGAGTATTTCCAATCCGACACTATGCTGATAGAAGAGTTATGCGCTGGAGAGACTTATGGTGTAGGAAATTCGATTTATGGGGAGACAGGCATTTATTATGATACATTGAAAAACATTAATCAGTGCGATAGCATTATCACCTTAGACTTAATGGTCTTCCCAAGAGACACAACTGAAATTGATCGTTTTATTTGCCCTTCGGATTCTGTACTTTTTGAAGGGCAGTATTACTCGGAAGAAGGGACTTATTTTGCAACAGTTAATTCAATCAATAATTGCGACAGTACTTTAAGTTTGAATGTCTTCCTCTATAATGCTCCTAGTGAAGAAGAAAACACAACGGTATGTGAAGGAGAATTTTATAATGGATTTCAATTATATAAGGATACAAGTTTTGTTGAAGTCTTGTCGAGCGCACAAGGTTGTGATTCTACTTTAATTACAAATGTTCAGGTTTTTCCTATTTATGAATTTATAGTAGAAGATACACTTTGCTTTGGGGAAAGTATAAGCATAGATGGAGCAGTCGTTTCAACCTCTGGGCAATACATCGAAGGCTTTAGTACCATTGATGGCTGCGACAGTATTTACATAATTGAATTAGAAGTATTAGATGAAGACCTTCAGAATTTTGATCCGAATGTTTGTGAAGGAGAAGAATACTTAGGCTCCATCATCACTGCTGACACAACCATCACTGTACTCTCTCAAAACGAACAAGGTTGTCAAGCTACTAGTATTTATAACATTATCGTAAACGATATCATTGAAGAAAGTGCAAGTTTTAATGTTTGCCCTGGGCAAGTTGTAAATGGGGTGATTATTTCAAACGACACCATTTTTGTTGATGAATATCAAACAATTTTAGGCTGTGACAGTTTGGTGACCAATATTGTTACGATAGAAAATTTCGAAAGTCTAGATACTGTTTACATCAATCCTGGTGAAACTTATAATGGGATAAACATAGAAAATGATAGTTTGCTTAGTATTCTTTTACAAAGTGAAAATGGATGTGATAGTTTAGCAAATACACAGGTGATCATAAATCCAGTATTAACAGAAAGTCTTGACTTCGATTTATGTCCTGGGGAGCTCTACGATGGAATCAGCTACGCAAGGGATACTGTTTTGGTTTTTAACTATACAGCTAGCAATGGTTTTGATAGCCTAGTTACGGTTACTTTAAACATCCAAGAGAGCTACAATCAAGAGTTGATTGAAAGATTATGTTTTGGAGATAGCATCTTATTTGAAGGAAACTATTATGATGAAACAGGTTCATACACTAATGCCTTGGTTTCTACTTTTGGTTGTGACTCCTTAATAATTTTACAATTAACTGTTGATGATCAGATTGAAAGTTCTGGTACTCACAGTATCTGTGAAGGAGAAAGTGTATTCCTCGAAGGAGGTGATCAAACTATAGCGGGCACTTATATTGATGTCTATGGTTCCGTTGATGGTTGTGACAGCATTGTTACTACAATTTTGATGGTAAACGATACTTTTAATTCTCTTGACACCCTTTATGTTATGGAAGATGAAGGCTATGATGATGACATTTTACTTACTGAAAACCTTAGCACAATCAATGGATGCGACAGCATAATCAATACACAAATAATTGTGCTTAATTCTTCGAGCAGCAGCATTGACGAAACGATTTGTGAAGGAGAATTATACAGTGGCTTTTTAATCAGCAATGACACTTTAATCATAGATACTTTGACTGCCTCAAATGGGGCCGACAGTTTTGTTTTTATACAGGTCAATGTGCTTCCTAATTTTACAAACAATCTAATGATAGATCTCTGTGAAGGTGATGAATACGAGGGCATGATCATCACAGAAGATTTATTTCTAGAAGAAATTTTTACAGCATCAAATGGTTGTGATAGTTTGGTAAACATCAACATAACTGCTAATTCAACTTATGCTAATGATGAAACAATATTTTTAAATGAAGGAGAAACATACAACGGGATTCCAATTGATGTTGATACTGTAATTGTAGAAAATTACGTAACGGTTTCAGGTTGCGATAGTGTAGTCAATATCAACATCATTTTGTTACTTGATGTATTTACTTCAAGTACAATAGATTTATGTGAAGGTGAATTATTTAATGGAGAATTAATTCAAGCTGACACAAGCATCATAGATACACTGACCTCTTCGATTGGGACGGATAGTATACACGTAACAAGCATAAATTTTTTAGATACTACTTGGACTATGGTCACTACTCAAGCTTGTGATGGACAAATTATTGAATACAATGGAATCCTTATTTCTGAAGATGCAAGCATTACAGAACTAATCTTAAACGACGAAGGGTGCTATGATGTCTTGGTCAATGCATGGGATTTTGAAGAGAATATTATACAAGATATAAGTGAAGAAATCTGTTTTGGTCAAAGTTTCGATTTTGATGGACAAACGCTCAACCTTCCTGGTTTGTATTCGGATACTTTGATGTCAAGTTTTGGATGTGACAGCATCGTTAATCTAGCACTAAGCATTTTTGAAATGCAAGAAAATGAAGTCATCATTGAAGAGTCTTATTGCCAAGATGAGTCCATTACATTAGATATGATGAACTATGGAAACTTCAATGCATTCGAATGGGAAGATGCAAGCACTGCTTCAACGATCGATGTAAGCGAAGCAGGGACTTATTATGTTACCGTGACAGATCTAGATGCTTGTATTGAAATTTATGTTTTCGATGTCCCTGAGCCAAATATTATTGCGATAGATTTAAGTGTCATTCTTCCAGATTGTCTTGGTAATGGGACAGGTGGACTAGAAATTATTACACCTTTAGGGACAAGTAATACTTATGAATACAGTCTTGATGCTACAAACTTCAGTTCTAATACGAACTTCAATCAATTAGTTCCGGGGACTTATACTTTAAGTGTGATTGATGATGCTGGATGTAGTATTGAAGAAGTTTTTGAAATCGATGAATCCTCAAATTTGGATTTAATTATAGAAGGTGAAGAAATTATACCTTTAGGCGATAGTACTGTTTTAATGGTTCAAAGCAACAACTTCAACATAGATCAAATCATTTGGGAACCTGCAGACAACTTATCTTGTAGTAATTGTCTTAATCCTACTGCATCACCTAATGCAAGTACTGAATATACTGTAACCGTTTCTACTTTGGATGGATGTGTTGATTCGACGAGCTTCATTCTTAGGATTGATACGAATGTAAAGTATTATGCACCAAATACCTTTAGTCCAAATGCCGATGGTATTAATGATTACTTCACCATTTTTGCAAATTCTTCTGTTGAGCAGATTTCACATTTAGCTGTATATGATCGATGGGGCAATCAAGTTTTCTTCAAAGAAGGCTTGGCTCCTAATGACGAGATCCAAGGTTGGGATGGAAAATTAAGAGGTGAATCTGTCAATCCTGGGATCTATGTTTATTCTGCCCAATTACTTTTAGCAAACGGTGAGGTAGTGCTTATAAAGGGAGATCTTACATTGATAAAATAATCTAATTACCATTTTGTTTGCCTTTATAAAATCAAACTTGGCTCTAAAACTTTCAATCATAAATTAACTAAGTTCGGCTTGGTTTTCTTCTAAGCCCTTTCCTGAATCTTTTAGTTCAGTTTAAAGATTTATACTCCGCAAGTTCGAACTATCTTCTGCAACTATTGCAAATATTCCATCACTTATTAAGTAGGTATGTACTTTATTGAGGCCTTAGGGTCACGTTTTTATGATTTCTTATCTAAAGAATATGAAAGATGATTGTGAGATTGATTTAATCAACTCCCAATCTTTAATAAGAAATAAAAATAAAAACACATGAAGAGAATTATTCTATTTTCAATTTTTATAGCTTGGGTAACAACTGGTTTTTCCCAATGCTTAGTCCCTAGTAGCGGAGAGCTATTTAAAGTTGATAAAAATCATTATCAAGCATTAAATTCTAGAACAACAGGGGAACCTTTGAGGTTAGCTGTTTGGGTATT
The DNA here is from genome assembly GCA_937941095.1 of uncultured Saprospiraceae bacterium. Classification (GTDB taxonomy): domain Bacteria; phylum Bacteroidota; class Bacteroidia; order Chitinophagales; family Saprospiraceae; genus JALZVN01. The sequence continues at coordinate 16,219 of CALDYJ010000175.1, forward strand.
AAAAGATGATAACGGACAAAATGGTTTAGACATCGCTGACATTCCAGCTCTTA
>CALDYJ010000176.1 GCA_937941095.1 uncultured Saprospiraceae bacterium
CTCAGCTTTGGAAATTAGAGTCTGTTACAGGTAATCTTTGCAGGGATTTATTAAATGATGAATGTGCAGCAAGTTATTCTACTGCAACTGCTCTAGCGATTCCTTTAGCCGATATTGATCCTGAGCCGACCTTGATTTTTACCTGGTATAATCCTCAAGGATACCAAATTTTTAGTGGAGAAGGCATACAAACCAGTGAAGGTTATGAAAGTACTTTAACCGGTCAAGATTTTCTTTGTGAGCAAGGTTCATATCAAGTTGAACTAAGCATTGTTGGAGAGGGCTTACAAGACACAAAATGTGGGGACTTTTTTATTGAATATCCATCTATCGCAAAAATCGAAGTTGTTAATGAAGAATACTTCGTATTAGGAAGAGATGAAATGCAACTCAAAGGCATTGCAAACACCAATAATGAGATCCTTTCAAGAACATGGTATAAAGTTGACTATTCAACATCTCCTCCAAATAGGACCGAAATTCCTGGAACAAATGGAGCAGAAATTATTACCATTAATAAAAATGATGAAAATACTGCTACTGGAACTTACATGTTTGAGTTTACAGCAGTAGATGTATTTTGTGAGAAACATGCTCTATTGGATATTCAAATGAGTGGAGAGCCTTGTGATGTATACGCAGGACCAGATAAATATTTGACTTGCAATCAAAGCACTGTTACCTTGGATGCAAGCCAGTCAGGTTACACAGCTGGGGCGTCTTCATTTCATTGGCTTGACCCAAATGGAGTAGAAATTAGCAATGAACTTACCGTAGATGTCACGGAGCCGGGTGAATACACTTTTTATGTTAGTGAAGTATTTATTTTTTGCCCAGCTATTGATTATGTTACTGTAGGGCTTGATTTTGATACTCCTTTTCTAGAACTCCAAACTCCAGTAGTAGACCCAGTATTAGGTTGTGTGAATACTAACATAGAAATACTAGCAGTCGTCGACGATCCAAATGTGGATTTTCTATGGACAGGTGACTTCGGATTTCAATCCACAGATAATCCAATATTCGTTAACGAACCAGGGACCTACTCAGTTGTAGCAACAAAGCAAAATGGCTGCTTTACTTCAGCTTCTATAACAGTAGAATCTGATTTTGCAAATCCTAATGTAGAAGTATTGGTAAATGATTTTCTTTCATGTACCACAACAGAGGTACAAATATTTGGTTCCTCAAATACCACAAATATTGTTTTCGAATGGACCGGACCAAATGGCTTTACTTCAAATGTAGCAAACCCTTTTGTAAACGTAGCAGGGGTATATATGCTAAGAGTAACAAACATCGAAAATGGATGTTGGACTGAGAATTCTGTAGAAGTGTTCTCAACAGGTTCATCGTGTAAGGCTGATTTAATAGATGAAGCTATATTAAGCTGTTGTAATCCCTTTGCGCTTTTGGATGCTTCGTCATCATGTATTCCAGCCGGTGCTACAACGTCATGGACAGATGAAGATGGAGAAATCCTTGCTTCTGATGTAATGACTTTAGAAGTAGGATTCCCAGGGACTTACTTTTTTAATATCATTACACAGGATTGCTCATCTACTGATTCAACCATAGTATTCATTGATTGTGATCCTCCTTTGTTTGAATTTACTTATTTGGAAAATACTAATGAGAATCTAGATTTTTGTGGTGATCGAGCAATAATGAACCCTTTTACAAATGATCAATTTGTAGACTTTGCATTAGAGGATCAAGATGGCAACTTACACGAAGATCCACCTTTTATTATCGTTAAAGAAGGCGAATATCAATTAATAGCAACCAATAGTGAAAACTGTGCCACGAATTCTGAAACAATATTGATTACCAGATCAGGAGAATCTTGTATATACATATGTGGGACTGTTTATTTTGATGTGAATACCAACTGCGAAAAAGACATTGCGGAAGAAATAATTTCCGGAGCGGAAGTTTCTATAAATAATACAAATACAACTTTAACTGATGATAATGGACAGTATTCGTTTGTGCTAAATTCATTTGGGACTTATGAGTTTAGCGTGAACCATGCCACAACTGTAAAGGTGTCTTCTTGCCAATATCCAACTTTAGTTGCGGATGGATCTACTAGTAAAGTAGAAATAAATTTAGGCCGTTTGCAAGATGATTTGCAACTAGCAGTCACCGGTAAAAATGCAGCTTTATGTAAAGATATCCTAAGCTCAAATTGTGGTTCTTCACCTTCATCTTTTGCAACAGTTAGTATTCAAAAAGATCAAAGTATAACAAATCATGAGATGGAAGTCAAATGGTATGATCCAAGAGAAAATCTACTTTATACTGACACAGATTTATTAGACCAAGGACAAACATATTTATCTAGGCTTTCAGGTGCAAATCCTGTCAATGGGCATCCATATCTCTGTGAAGAAGGGGTTTATAAATTTGTAGTGACAGAATTAACTTCAGGTTGGACTGAAGAAGGCGAAATTGAAGTAGGTTTTTATTCTTCCATAGAAGCAGTTACTGGATATGTAAACGAAAATACTTTGTCATTTTGTACTGCCCAGCAATTGACCATTTATGGGGAGCCGGAAGATTTAAACATTGCTGATGTTGTTTCTCAGCAATGGTATAAAATTGATTATAGTACCGAACCTGCAACACGAATTGAAATTCCAAGTTCTCTAGGTGGAGATCAAAACGAGTTAACATTAATGCTTAACGATCCACTTTTGGGCCCAGGAACCTATTTATATTCTTTTTTAGATAGGAACGCATTTTGTGTCTCTGAATCTTTGATTGAGGTATTTTACGCTAACTCAAATAATGTTGATGGCTGTCACCTAATTCAAGGCCTAGCTTACCTTGATGAAAATTCAAATTGTGTATTTGATTTTGATGAAGCTAAACTCAATCAGTGGGTGGTTGAGTTAAAAACAGGAGATGAAGTTAGGCATAGAATGACAGATGAAAATGGTTTCTATAGTTTTTATGTACAATCAGGAGAACATGAAATAAATCTTATTCCTTTGAATAATGCTTGGCAAGCATGCTCAGGATTGACTGTTCAAGTTCCAATTGGTACTGGCACAGGAACACCTTTTGAAGTTGATTTTGGCGCTAAACCAACGGATGCTTGTAACCTTCCCAAAGTGAATTTGATTGTCCCTAACTTGCTCAGGTGCTTCGAGTCTCCAATTTATGTTTACTACGAAAATGTAGGAAATCAAGCACTTGAAGATGCCTACATCGAATTAGAATTAGACGAATACCACAGCATCATAAGTAGTGAATTAGATTACGAACTAGTAGAAGGAAATTTATATAGATTTGAGATTGGTGATTTAGGAGTATTCGAAAAATCGAAATTTGAAATTGTTGTTCTCACCTCATGTGATGCAGATCTAGGAAAAACACATTGTTTTACCACTGAAATTTTCCCTCATGATGATTGTGGTAATTTCTCAGGGGAATGGGACGGCTCATCCATTATAGTTGATGGGAAAGAGGTTCAAGGTGAAATAGAATTTACAATTTCTAACCTTGGGTCTGATATGACTGAATCATTAAATTGGTTCATAATAGAGGATGATGTTTTGATGAAACAAGGTAGTTTTCAGCTCAATGTAATGAATGGCAATCAAATAACCATTCCAGCTAATTGTGATGGCAATACCTATAGGATAGAAGCTGAGCAAGCGAGGTTTCATCCAGGACAATCTTATCCATCTTTAAGTATAGAAGGTTGTAGTGGAGAATTTACTCCTGGCTTAGTAAATCTGTACGCACAAGATGATGAAGATTTATACAAAGATATAGATTGTGTAAACAATGTTGGTTCATTTGATCCTAATGATAAGCAAGGGTTTCCTTATGGTTCTACAGAAAATAGATGCGTAGATCCAGGTAGATACATTGAATACTTAATCCGGTTTCAAAATACAGGAACTGCTCCTGCTTTCAATGTCGAAATAACAGATGTGATAGATGTAAATTTTGACTTAAATACTTTTGAAATTATTGGGGCTAGTCATGAATTTACTCATGCATTCAATGACAATAGGCAAGTTAATTTTAAATTTGAAGACATCAACTTACCAGACATTAAGTCAAACAAAATAGGATCGAATGGTTTTATAAAATACAAAATCTTACCTCGAGAAGATATAATCCTTGGCACTCAAGTTAACAATACCGCAAAAATCTATTTTGATTTTAATGAGCCTGTTATTACGAATACAACCTTGCATACAATCAGTGAAGATTGCATAGAGATTATCTCAAGTATTGAAGAGAATTTATTAGACGATTCTAGCATAGAAATTATGCCTCAACCTTTTGATGACAGATTTAAGTTAAAAGTAATAGATCAAGAATCTAGCAATTTGATACTTCATGTTTATAATGCCAGAGGTCAGTTTGTTGCCTTAGTAAAAGGACAGGGTAATGAAATTGAGTATGTAAATAAGGAATTAGGGGCGGGGTTATATTTTTATGAACTCTATTCAGAATCTGCCTTGTTACATACAGGAAAATTGATTTGCATAAAGAAATAAAGAGAGTTTTATTGTATAATTATTTGAAAAAGGTGCATCTATGATGCGCCTTTTTTTTGTTGGACCTGTGCTAGGAACCAATCTTTTTCCAAAGTTTTGATTGTTGGGTTTTTAATTTCTTCTTTTAGTTTGAGTCTTTCTTTTGAGCCATAGGGAGGGAGGTTAAGAAGTTTTTTAGTGATGCTTACCACTTTTTTATATTGTTCTTTGTGATAGCTCATTTCTTTTTTCCTATTGATATAAACAGTCATTTTTTCTAAATGGGAGGTAAGGAGTTCTAAGTACTTTTCTTCGAAGAGAATTTTAATCAACATTAAATTTGCACCTAAAGTAAATAAGACATCTTCTGAATAAAATTGCATCAAAAGTTTAATGGCTTCATCTTTTTCCCCTGAAGCATCTTTTAATTTGGCTAAGCAATAAGTATGCACATCTTTTCTTTGTTTAGCTGGTAATTTATCAGTGTGGTCTTTAATAAATATTTCTGTCCATTCATACTCACCAACAGTAACTGCAACAGATACAATGTTTTTATAGGTGAATGGAGAGATGGAGTTGTTAGGAATTAGAATTTTATGGTCTATCCCTAGAATGTAGATTTCAAATACATCAAACGCATATGATCTTTCTCCATAGTTTATTTTTTTCGCACAAAAGTTTATAGCTGCAATAAGGAGTTCTCTTGCATCTCTTATTTTGTATTTATGGATGTTATTAAGTAAAAGGGATTTAAATTTTTTAAACTTTTCTTCGGAGTTTGGATTAAGTAAAGTTTGGTAACAATGAAAATAAACTGCTAAACTTGGATGCTCATTTAGTAAGGATTCATTATTGTTTATTGTTTTGACCACAAAGTCGATAGGAGCCATGTCCATTTCATTCAAAACTACATTCTTTGAACTTAAAATTAGACAGCCTTGTCTTAATTTTACGATGAAATAAAAAACATCGATGTTCAATAATTGCTTTTTGAGTTTATTATCTGTGGTCCTATTTTTAGAAGTAAAATTTTCATAGTCTTTTCGCTCTAATTGGTAGTTATCAAGATAATAATCCATATCTCTATGCGGAATTTGAACGAGCCCTTCTTTTGTTTTCTCAATGGTTTTTTGAAATAGATTAGTTTTTCCTAAACGTGTGTAAGAATCCGCTAATAGTAAGTTTGATTTTCTATGATCCAGATCAATCTGGTCAATGATTAAAAAATGTTTGAGCATTTTATAGGTATGACTATAGAGTAGTCTCAGTTTTGAGTCATTATAGCTTGTTGATCCAAAAACTAATTTGAACACGTGTTCTTTTTTTAAGTTCCCAAGACCTTTCTTTTTTTGTTCATTCAGATAAATAGTAAGTAGCTCTTTTGATTCTGATTTAGTATTAAAATATGGAGAATCTAGAAATTTTTCAAAACGAATAAGTTCCTTATTGCTCATCTTGATAAGTACGCTGTATAAAGTGCTTCCTCTCATTTTGTGTCAGTTAAAAGGCTAAATATTTAAAATATTATGTCAACTAAACTTGACAATTACAAATTAAATCATCAATTAGTATATACAAAATACAACATAATATACTGAATAACAATAAATTATAATATAAAATAGCCTACAAAGGCTTAAATATGTTTTTTATAAAAATGACTTTAAGCCCTATTATAGATTAAATTTCAGGAAAATGACTACACAATTACTAACTAGCCAAGTGCTAATAGCACTACTGTTTATCCTATGCTCATTCACAAATGCAAAGGCATCTGTAGAAGAACAATTTGACATTAATGATGATTTGATTTCTTGGGATGGATCAGACATTAGCGTTGCCGCTAATCAAAGCGGTTCAAGCTTAGTTTTTACGCTGTCCAATACAGGAAGTGATATGGATGGATATCGTAGTTATTACATTATTGAAGATGATATAATTTTGCTGCAAGGAAATTATTTACTCAATGCTGCCAATGGAAATTCAATCCAAATAAATTATGAGGGAGATCCTGGTTTATATACATGCAAAGTCAAGCAACATGCTGAGTACCCAGGAGAAGAATATGCAACAGCAACCATTGAGCTTGTAGCTAGCAATTTTCAGGACACTAAAACCATAACAGAATTGAATTCATTTGTTCAAGTTGTTGACGAAAGAGTGAGTAAAGAGCAAAGAGGAGAAGGAATGCTCTCGATTAACCCAAATCCTTTTAAAAATGAAATCATCTTCAATTTGACTGATCTAGAAAATATTGACATCAATGAAGACTATACGATAAGAATATTTAGTGCTCAAGGACAACAAATGAAAGAATTAAAATTTATAACGAATAAAATCGAAATTAATACAGAGGATTTAAATTCTGGATATTATTTCTACCAAGTTTTTAAAGATAAACAAGTCTTCAAAACTGGGCAGATAATTAAACTAAATTAATATTGGTCTCTGACCCAACATTTATAAACACCATATTAAGCATTCGAAAGCTTTGATTTGAAATCGATTGATAGTTATGCCTTAAAAATTTATAATGCTCAACTTTTGGATTTTAACCTGAAACAAACTTTTAAAGATGTGAATTGAAACATTAATACCAAGATTTCAACGAGCAAATTGAAAGCCACTTTATTAAACTTTAGTTTAAAAAATTGTATGATCTCAAAAAACAACTCATGCAAAATAATGATGGAGTTTTTCCGAATTTATAACTCCTGAATTATTAGTTTTCATTTTACCTGAAATCAGCAGAGGACCGTTGCATAGGTCCTCTCCTTTTTCTTTTCTTTTTTCTAATACATTAAATTCAATTGCTTAATTTAGCTCCTAAATTAGACGAATGAAGCAATGGCGCATATTTTCGATATTTCTACCAGCATTACTAATTTTGTTTCTATTGTCTTGTCGTTCAAACCCAATTTCTTCTATTGATATTAAACCTGATGAAAGAGGCTATTTGGTAAAAATAGGGGATAAATCACCAGATTTCTCCATGAATTTCATAGATGGCAGCACAAAAAAACTTTCGGATTTTAGAGGGAAAGTTGTAGTCTTGCAATTTACTGCAAGCTGGTGTAAGGTTTGTCGAGAAGAAATGCCCCATTTAGAAAATGAAGTATGGCTGCCAAATAAACATAAAGACTTTATTCTCATAGGAATAGATAGGGATGAACCACTAGAAAAAGTCAAAAAATTTATTGAGCAAACAAAGGTAAGTTATCCAATATCTTTAGATGAAAATGCAGATATTTTCGGTTTATTTGCAGATAAAAAAAGCGGAGTAACCAGAAATGTAGTCATCGATAAAAAAGGAAAAATTGTTCACCTTACTCGGCTCTTCGAACAATCAGAATTTGAAGAGATGAAGGAAACGATAACTAGAATCTTGTAAAACTATCATAAATTGACTGAATCACAATTGACATTAAATGTCAAACCTCATACTTTGTTTTCAGATTTTGATATTAACCTCTTTAAATCTGGTAAACATTTTCGTCTATATGAAAAACTCGGATCTAAAATATTAGAGCTCAACGGAGAGCTTGGCGTCTACTTTGCAGTTTGGGCGCCTAATGCTAAATCAGTTGGTATAGCAGGTAATTTTAATTTTTGGGCAAAGCAGTCGCATAAACTTTTTCCACGATGGGATGATTCAGGAATTTGGGAAGGATTTTTACCAGGACTTCAAAAAGGAGAATTATACAAATTCATCATCGAAACAAATGATGGTAAATTATTAGAAAAAAGTGATCCATTCGCAAGTTTTTGCGAGATCCCACCAAATACTGCATCTATAGTTTGGGACCAAGATCATAAATGGAATGATGAAAATTGGATGTCTAATAGGGCATCAAAAAATAATCATAAAGCTCCTTTTTCAGTTTATGAAATCCACATTGGTTCTTGGAGAAAAAAGAACGACGGTACTGAGTCGCTTAGCTATAAAGAATTAGCTAAAGAACTGTCCAACTACTTGGTAGAGATGGGCTATACACACGTAGAATTTTTACCCATAATGGAACATCCTTATTTTCCATCCTGGGGCTATCAAATAACTGGCTATTTCGCACCAACTTCTCGATATGGTACACCACAAGAATTTAAATACCTGGTTGATGTATTACATCAAGCTGGTATAGGCGTAATTTTAGATTGGGTTCCTTCGCATTATCCCAATGATGCACATGGCTTAGCTAAATTTGATGGTACTTTTCTCTTCGAACATGCTGACCCCCGCAAAGGATTTCATCCGGATTGGAAAAGCGCAATTTTCAATTACAATAGAAATGAAGTTAGAGCATTCTTGATTTCGAATGCCATTTTCTGGTTGGATCAATTTCACATCGATGGACTTAGAGTTGATGCTGTTGCTTCGATGCTCTATTTGGATTACTCTAGAAAAGATGGAGAGTGGATTCCTAATAAGTATGGAGGAAATGAAAACTTAGAAGCCATAGAATTTCTCAAAGAATTTAATACAGCGGTTTATCAATATTATCCAGATACAATTACAATCGCAGAAGAATCTACGGCCTATGATGGGGTTTCAAGACCTGTGCATTTAGGTGGATTGGGCTTTGGACAAAAATGGATGATGGGTTGGATGCATGATACCTTGAATTTCATGAATAAAGATTCTGTACACAGAAAATTTCATCATAATGAAATTACTTTCAGTTTGATATATGCCTTTTCAGAAAACTTTATGTTGCCACTTTCTCACGATGAGGTAGTGCATGGAAAAGGAGCTATTATAGATAGGATGCCTGGGGATGATTGGCAAAGATTTGCTAACTTAAGAATGTTGTATACATATATGTTTACTCATCCAGGAACTAAATTGCTCTTTATGGGAAATGAACTTGCGCAGACAAGTGAATGGAGTATTGAAAGAGGGCTTGATTGGTGGCTTTTGCAATACCAACCTCACATCGGGATTCAGAATTTAATAAAAGATCTAAATCATTTTTACAAAAATAATTCTTGTTTATTCGATTTGCAATTTGCAAAAGAGGGCTTCGAATGGCTTGTACAAAATGATCAGGAAAATTCTCTTATTGCATACTTCAGAAAAGACGAAGAAAATGCTCTCTTGATAGTTTGTAATTTTACTCCTTCACCAAAAGAGATTTATAAACTTGGTGTACCAGCTCATGGCACTTGGAAAGAGGTTTTTAACAGCGATGATCCCACGTATGGAGGGAGCGGTGTTTTAAACGAAAAACCTTTAGAAACAATAAGCAAACCATGGCAAGGTAAAAATCAATTCATCGCTCCTAAATTAGCACCACTTGCTGTTCAAGTATTTGCAAAATCTTGAATTTTTTATAACATCTAACATCTAAATCAATATGCTCCGTGATACCTTCTCATGAACCATTCAATAGAAAGTAATGCAAGCAAAACAAAAAATAACCACTTTAAATTTATAACTGATCTAGTTTTGCTGGTTTCGTAAATTACAGGTTTTACATTCCCTTTTTCTTTGATTAAGCTTGCTAAAGTGTTTATTTGTTCTGCTTGTACAAATCCGCCACCATATTTTTCGCTCAAAAGTTTTAAAAGTCCGTGATCAGCTGTCGTTTCATAAAGTTCCAATTGGATTGGTCGGATACTAAATTGGCCTTTGTAACTTAGATTTTCTCCATTTGAAAATGTCTTAGCAAGGAAGGAATAATTACCTACTGGAAACAAACCTGCATTCAAACGATAAGATTTGCCAGATTTGTTGAGTGTAAAATTATATTCTTTGCCTGCTGAATCCTTTATAGTTAAACTTGCATCTGGGTCATTGATTAATTCATAAGATTGATTGTATAACTCAGCATCAAATATGATTTGCTCATTTTCATTAAAAATGTTCTTGTCTAAACTGACTCTAAATTTTCTCTTATCCTCTTTAAGTGAAAGGTATTGTATACTTTTTCCAAGTAACTCATTAAACAAGTCGTGATTCTTATTTTCTAAGTAATCATAGATTCTCCATTTCCAGATGTTTTCTGCTGTGATGATTCCGTATTTAGCTCCATCATGATCTCCAAATAAGATCAATGGATATTTTGTATCCACTTTACCTATTTTTTGGTAAGCTAAAATTTGTGCATTTCCACCTGCTGTCATTTCTCCAAAAGGAGATAGCAATGGTGAATATTTAGGAAGCTCTATTTCAATCTTCGGATCAATATTGAACAAACTAAAATCTGTAGCTAAACCAGCTTGTACATCATTGGTGTTTCTTCCATCACCTTTTATATTAATAAGGGATTGTGCTGCATTAAATTTATTTAAATTAGTTTGCGTTCCAACAAAGAATAGAACAGGCTTTTTATTTGTTTTAATAGCACTTAGTAGGCTGCTAGCATCATTTGTTTTACTAGGAAGCTGATGCAAAATTATAAAATCATAAGCTTTGACATTTATATTCGGATTGCTGATGTAAGTACTTTCTATTTCATAATTTTTATTTTTTGAGACAGATTGTTTGATTGCAGAAATGTCTGGATGAGGGGAGTTAGCAACAATTAGTATTTTTTGCCGCGCATCTAAGACATCAATAAAAATCTCTTTAGTATTATTATTAGTAGAAATTTCTCCTTGCACACTAGTCAAGGATATTTTATATCGCTGCACTCCAGCTTGGTCTGCATCTAAAATGACTTCTTGTGTTGTAAAAAAATCATTTTTTTGAACTTTCAATGGAAATTTTTGTACTAATCCATTTTGTCCAATCTTGCTTACTGTCAATGTACTAGCTGCTCCAGCACAATTAAATGCACTAATGTCAATCTGGATGCTGAACTTATCTCCTAAGTAAGCAATCTTATTATGAAACACCCTCTTGATCATTATGTCTCGCTTTGGTGTGGTATCACCAAGAGCAACAGTGTAAATTGGAGCGGCTAATCTAGTTCCTGCATAAATAGGATTACTTCCTTCATTGTAAATCCCATCCGTAGCCATAATTACAGCTCCTAAGTTTTGATTGCTGTACAAATCGTAGAGAGAACTCAAAAATTCTGATAGGTTACTAACCTTATTGTCGAATTCAAAATCAATCCCTTCTTTGACCTCACTCCCAAAAGAATATTCTTTTAAATCATAATCTTCTGCTAATGATGTACTCAAATTTTGAAAATTCTGCTTGTAACTTGCTAATTGTTCCTCGTTCAAATCAGCCAATATAGATTCCGAATGATCTTGAGCTAAAACTACAACAGGTTTTTTAGTTTCAGTAAGTAAAGATTTAAGTAAGGGAGATAGTAATAACATACTCAAGAAACTAACAAATAGTGCTCTCAAGATTCCTAATACCCAATTCAACCAAGTTTTGTCTTTAAATGTCTGATCACGAAAATAAAGGAATAGGGCATAAGCTATTCCTAAGAAAAGACATAAAATAAGATACCAACTAGGGTACTGAAATGTAAGGTTGTTCATAAATTGCTTTTGCTTCTCCTCTAATCCTATTGAAAAATATTCAATTGCACCTCCTTAGTACGTATGATTAAGCCTCCTTGTTATAATTAAGTCGTCTTATTTTTCGAATATATGATCAAATCAATGCGCTAATTTATACAGTTTTCTAGCACTTTCTACGCAACAATACATTTTCAATTCTTAAATATGAGTTAAAGTTTAGTAACAGTCCTTGATACCTATCTTTTATTGAGAAAGGTCCTGGTATGCAATATTTGGTTTAGTTCATTTTTTGTCTAGATATTTAGTTGAGGAGAAGCTTAATGCCTTGTCACAATAACAGGGTGAGACCTTTTCATGAAGCAAATTTTTGTACCTAAAAATTCATATTAAATTATTTTGTTCTTTGCTAGATTTCAATCTTCATATATTTATATATAATAAAAAACAATATTCTTTTTATTAATATAAAACCGTTATTTTAAATGTAGGAAAACCAGAAAACAAAAAACGGCACTTTATGAAAAGAAGTTTACTTTTTTTCTTGATCACGGCCTTTTTTTACCTTTTCAGCCCCCCCCTTATTCCTGCAATGAACGATCTTCGTATCTTATTTGAACATTCTTCAAATAAAGAGCGACTATTGTTATTTGAGGCTTATGGTGAAAATTATAAATCAGTAGGTGATCATGTAAATGCAGAATTAGATAATTTTGCCACTTTATCGTTTAGTAAGGATAAACACCAATTCAAAAACAAAATTGCTTTCGAAAGGCCAATTGCAAATGCAGTAGGTGGCATCATTGATTGTGATGGTCTTTTAAGACTTAATGGCTTCGGTTCAAGCATCGGAAGTCAAATTTCCTATTTATGGACGACTCAAAATGGAAATATCTTAGAAGGAGATGACACACTTGAACCATTAGTAGATGCCCCAGGTGATTATAGGATAACAGTTACAGATCTATCTTGCAATCTGAGTGCTTCTTTTGAAGTAGAAGTTGTATCATCTGCAAGAGTTGATGCCGGAGAGCCAATTTTATATTGCGAAGGCGAATTACCACTCAGTTTTGAACTATCAGGAAATATTTATGGAAATTACTTAGAGTATTTTTGGTCTTCTTCACCTAACTTATCAGCACACGATATTCTCAACCCTATTGTCGAAGCAACTCCAGCAGAAATACATTCTTTAAACGCAGAATTATTATCTGGAACCAATTTATTTGTAAATGGAAATTTTGAGTCTGGTAATACAAATTTTTATACCCAGTATATTGAAGGTACAGACGTCGCTGGAAAATATCTGGTAACAAATGATCCAAAAGATTTTTATGGTGGCTTTGCAAGTTGTGGGGATCATACACTCGGATACGGTAATATGATGGTACTAGATGGCAGTACTTTGCCGGATCAAAAAGTTTGGTGTCAGCAAGTTGACGTAAGCCCAAATACCACCTATGCCTTTTCTGCTTGGTTTCAGAATGTTTGTGCTACTTGCTTATGGGGAGAACCCATCATAGATTTTAGAGTTAATAATCAAAGCATTGGCATCGTTCAAAAAACAGGTCAAGGATGCATTTGGGAACAATTTACTTCTTACTGGGATTCGGATAGCAACATGACTGCCGAATTTTGTCTTTTTACAGATGAATTAGATCCAGTAGGAAATGACTTTGCAATCGATGATATTTCCCTTTACGGCTCCTGCATACAATCTGATGAAATTCCTGTAATGTATGATGACATCTCCGCAACTTTCAATGAGGTATACATTAATTGCGCTGAAGAAGAAGTTACTTTATCTCCTGTCCCTAGTGGAACAGATCTGACAAATGTTAGTTTTGAATGGAGTTCTGAAGATGGTGACATTTTGGAAGGCATAAATGACGAAAATCCATTGGTAGCAGGTCAAGGAAACTATGAACTCCTTCTTACGAACTTAAATACAAATTGTCATTACCTCACATCATATGTACTTACTGGAAGTTTTGAAGAACCAATTGTAAGTTTCGAAACATCTTTAATCACCTGCGATGAACCTTCAGTTTCAATTATTTCTTCAAGTGATAACATATCGAATTATTCCTTCGAATGGACAAGTATCGATGGTGCAATAATAAGTGGGGAGAATTCTTCTTCGCCAATTGTGGATAAAGCAGGAATTTATTTTGTTTTAGTGACAGATGTCTTAAATGGATGTACTTCAGAATATTCTGTCGAAGTCCAGAAAAGTTTAAATGTTCCAGATTTTTCTATTTCTAACCCAAATGAAATTACTTGTTCGAATGTTGAAGTAGAAATAAATGCATTAATTTCTTCAAATGGAGATTATAAATTTTATTGGGAAACGTTCGATGGAAATATTTTAGGAGATGCTCACGAAGCTTCAATTCTTGTGAACCAAATAGGAACCTATGAACTTAATGTTGTGGATTTAGAATCAGGCTGCAGCATAAAAAAGGATATTTTGGTTACTGCAAACATTTCTCCTCCTGTCATCATTGCCATCAATGATCAAATCATGGGTTGTCTTGATGAATCTGTAGCTTTAAGCGCAGGAAGCAATACACCAAATGCATTATTTAATTGGACCACCGAGAATGGAAACATTATCGGTGGAGAAGATTCTGGTATTGTCGAAGTAAATGCTCCAGGCGAATACTTAGTTACTGTGATTGATCCCTCAAACAATTGTTATGCAGAAGAGCTAATTGTCGTTAGACAAGACAGCAATTTGCCGATTGTAAATCCTGGAAGTTCTAAAACTTTAAACTGTAATCAACAGACGGTTACTTTAGATGCCAGTGAATCTAGTAATGGAGATGCCTTCAGTCACCAGTGGTCTACCGAAGAAGGGAACATTATTTCAGGAGATCGATCCCTTAATCCAATCGTAGATAAAGCTGGAGTTTATCATTTATTAATAAGCAATAATTACAATGGTTGTGTATCGAGAGCTTCAGTTATTGTTAATGAAGATCATAATATTCCAGCTGCAGAAGCAGGAGAGGATAAAACCATTACTTGTGAAGATAATCAAGTTTTGCTAGGGCATGCTTTTTTTACTCAAGTCGATTACACATTTGAATGGACAAGCCCTAACGGTAACTTTTTAGGCGATGTTAATCAAAATACTGCTTTAGTAGATCAAGAGGGTTCTTACTTTTTGAAAGTGACAAATACAGAAAATGGGTGCACAAATAATGATCAAGTAATTGTGATAAAAAACATTGAAGTACCAAGTATATTAATTGAAACGAATCAACCTAGATTGACTTGCGACATTAATGAAACTATTTTAAACGTTCAGTCAAATGCATTAGAGTTAGAGTATTCTTGGTCTAGCCTTGATGGGAATATAATTGGTGAAACAAATCAAGCTAGCATTCAAACAAGTACGGTTGGCACTTATGAAATTGTGCTAACCAACTTAGAAAATTCTTGCACAAATTCTGCAAGTTTTGAAGTTGAAGGGACTTTTGATTTACCCGAAGTTGAAATTTTAACACCACAAGAATTTTTATGTGACTCTGATCGAGTCAGGATTTCAGCAAATAATTTTGATGAAGAAGGATCTTATTCTTACGAATGGACAACTACAAATGGTCAAATCGATGGAGATAATTCTAAGTTGACTTTAAATGTAAAGACTGCAGGACTTTATAACTTGAACACAATAAATGAATCCAACGGCTGTATGAGCAATGATTTAATTGAAGTCTTTGAAAATACAAGAAAACCTAGCATTGAATTAATTGTGCCTGATATTATCACTTGTGGAAAGCCTGAAGTTGAACTGGAAGCGGATGTTTTGGAAAGCGATGTAACGTATAATTGGACTAGTCAAACTGGCAACATACTGTCGACGGTAAATGAAGCATCAATATTGGTTGACCAAGCTGGAGTCTATAAACTTGAAGTTAAAAGTTTAAACAATAATTGCTTGTCGAGTAAATCAATTGATGTTTTTGCAGATCAAACCGCACCGATTATTTTGATCGAAGAACCTGCAAAATTGACCTGCGATGTTGAACAGCTTACTATTGATGCGACAGAATTTTCGAATTCAGAAATTTTTTCTCCTCAATGGAGTACAAGCAATGGAAATATTATTTCTGGAGAACAAACTTTGAGTCCAACTGTAAACCAAACAGGCGATTATCAACTAGAAATTTTAAACACCATCAATGAATGTTCTTCTTCAGCATCCATTAATGTCGAGCAAAATGTAGACTTCCCAAACTTAAGTCTTTCTGAACCTGCCATCATCACTTGTGAAAACATTGCCTCAAAGATTGAAGTGTTAGCTCCTTCTGATGTTGACCTGGCTTTTAATTGGGACACTCAAGATGGCAATATAATAGCTGGTCAAGAAACAGCGACACTATTGGTAAATGGTGGTGGTTTGTATGAAGTCCTTGTAACAAACACTGACAATGGTTGTGAAAGATCATTTGAACAATTTGTAGAAGTAGACACTATTTATCCAAACATAGATGCAGGCGAAGGGTTTGAATTAGATTGTAATTTTACTGAAGATCAATTGCAAGCTGAAATACAAAATAGCCTCAATACTAGTATCTTTTGGGAAACAAATCAAGGCAACATTATCAATGGAGCAAATACTTTACAGCCAACTATAAATCAACAAGGGACTTATTTTTTAATTGTTACGAATCAACAAAACGCTCGCCAAAGCATAGATTCTGTTTACATTTCCCAAAACCAAAATTTACCTATTGAAATTATTTCCATAGTTGAATCACCTGCTTGCTTTGGGGATTTTGGTGGAATTAACATCGAGTCAATTGAAGGGGGAGAAAGCCCTTATTTATACGCTTTCAATGGAGGAGTATTTAATGATGATATAAAGTTTGATTCTTTACAAGCTGGAAATTATTATCCCTTGGCTATACAAGATGCAAACGGCTGTGAATTAGATACACTTATACAAATTCCAACTGTCCCAAATTTTCAAGTCAATACCTTGTCTGAAGTAAATTTAATCGTCGGAGATGAAAGTACGATTCATGTGCAAACCAACATCCCTGAAGAAAGCATTGAACAAATTATTTGGACTCCAGCAACTTATTTAAGTTGTAATAATTGTTTGGAGCCGATTGTAACTCCACTGGAAGATCAAACTTATGAACTCATTATAACAACCGAAAATGGTTGCATTGAAAAAGCAAGTATTTCTTTTAAAGTAGATAGAGACATCAAGTTGTTCACTCCAAATGTTTTTTCTCCATTTAATCAGGATGGAATCAATGATTTATTCTACATAAATGCAGCAGAAAATACGGTTTCCAACATAAATTTATTTGAGGTTTATGACCGCTGGGGTAATAAAGTATTTAAAGATGAGAATTTTCTTCCTAACGATGAAAACCATGGGTGGGATGGAACTTTTAAAAATAGAAAAGCCTCATTAGGTGTTTATGTTTGGCATGCAGAACTGCTTTTGGTAACCGGTGAAATACTAGACATACGAGGTGATGTAAGTATTATTAAATAATTCAATTTAATTTTTAGCCTTAAATCGTATCTTTAAGAACCCTAGAAGAGCACAAACAGATACGTATGAGACAAAGTTTACTAGTTTTCCTATGCTTGCTATTGCTTCAAACCTTAGCTACTGCCCAAGAAGATCCCTGTGATGCTTATGAATATCAGCTAAGCGACTATGGTTTAATTCGAACTTATAACTTAATCAGTAATCAATACGACGGCTTGATTTACCCTTCTTGTGGTAATTATGATGGAGATGCTGTTTGGGTAAAATTTAGTCCTCCAGCTTCAGGTGTTTCGACCATTGAATTATTTCCAGGTAGTACAGGAAATGCAGTTCAGGATGCTGCTTTTGATCTGTGGTATGAGGCGTGTGGAGGTTTGCTTGCCTTTATTGGCTGTTACAGTGATTTGCTGTGTGGAGAAGAACCTATGCCAGCTGTTACTCTTAAAGACCTGATTCCAGGTGGAGAATATTTTATCAGAATGTATAGAGAAAATGGAGGTACTGGTAGCATAGATTTAAGAATTTCAGATCCATTAGGCACACCTTTTACCTTAGGCGGTGATGCCGTGCCTTGGGATTCAGGTATTTCAGGACAAACTTGCATTGAATTAACGCAAGATGAATTTAGTGAACTAGGTTGTGCTTGGTTTCCAAACTCCATAAACTTTAGTAGTAGATTCGAAATAAATTATGACTTGTATTTTGGTACAAAAGATGATTCTGGTGCGGATGGCATAGCTTTTTATTTCCATGGCGATGGGGCTGACCCTGGTTGTTCTGGTGGAGTAGGACAAACCTTAGGCATTGATGGAATCAACCAAGCCCTAATTTTTGAATTTGATACATATAATAATGGGGCAGGGGATACAGCAGATGATCACGCTGAAGTTGTTTTAGATTTAGGTATTTGGGAGTTTCCTGTTATGCAGATCACACCAATTGGTCAAAATGGAAACGTAGAAGATGGTTTGTGGCATAATGTGAGAATAATTTGGGACCCAACTGATTCTTCCATTGAGTTATGGTTTGATGGAGTTCAATTAATGAGGAGGGAGTATGAAGAATTTGCAAATTTTTTTATTGGGAGAGAAATATGGTGGGGAGTAACTGCTACCACCGGTGGTTCAAGCAATGTTCAACGATTTTGCTACAATGGTTTTACGGTTACGAACTCTACACCTTATGAATTAACAGAAGATGTAGTGAAATGTAAAGGAGAGTCTCATTTTGCTGGAGGTGCAAATCAAACAGAAGAAGGCGTATACACGGATGTATATACAGCTTCTAATGGTTGTGACAGTACCGTCTATACTAACTTGTCGTTCTCTAATTTGGAAGCTGTTTTCGACGAAACCATTCAATTGAGTTGCGATCAAAATGGTGAAATTGTCATAGATGCTTCTGGTTCTGTCCTGGATGGTGATGGCTCTATTTCTTGGCAAACAGATGATGGAAATATTGTAAGTGGCGGAAATACTTTTACACCGACTGTTGATGCTCCTGGGACCTACGAAGCCACCTTAATTGATTTTGGTACTGGTTGTTCAGAAGGTTTTGAAGTGATGGTAATTCCTCCCGTTTTACCAACACCAATTGCAGAAGGTGGAGCACTTAATTGTGGAACTTTAAGTTTAGACGGAAGTGACTCCTTCGGAACAGGTGATCTAACTTTTTCTTGGAACACTTTAAACGGAAATATATTACAAGACGAAGATACTGCAAATCCAATAGTAGATGCACCTGGTTCTTACAGTTTGACCATTACAGACTCAAGTACTGGTTGTACAAATGAAATTTCTACACAAGTTATTGCTGGGAGTACAATTGATGCTGGAGAAGACATTTTGATCTGCCAAGCTGATCTACCTTTAGAAACCCAACTACAAGGAATTATAGATGGTGAAGTGTTAAGCTTTGAATGGCAAGAACAGACAGGCCTTGATGACCCAACGGTGTTAAATCCTACAGCGAGTGTCAATGTGCCCACTACTTATGAACTGATAGCAATTGTGAAAAAAGGTAATAATTTAGTGAGCAATGGAAATTTTGAAAGTGGAGATCAAGGTTTTAGTTCTGATTATGGATCGGCTAATCAAACTGGGATGACAGGGACAGGTAATTATGCCATCACTAATGACCCCTCTACTTTTTTAAACCGCTTTTCTGATTGTGTAGACCATACAAATGGTGTCGATGGAAACATGATGTTGGTAGATGCCAGTGCACTAGCTGATCAAAAAGTTTGGTGTCAAAATATTGATCTTATAGGGGGAACTAGTTATGTTTTTTCAGCATGGTTTCAAAATGTTTGTGAAGGATGCGGTGTCCAAGATCCAGACATATTTTTACAATTCGATGGACTTACCGTATATGATACAAAAGTCGAAATAGATTTATGTACATGGTATCTTAAAGAATATAGTTGGACAGCTCAAAATTCTGGTCTCGTTGAAATTTGTTTTGTCACAGATTCTGAAGAAGTAGGAGGTAATAATTTTGCTATTGATGACATTACACTTTTTGAAACTTGTGAAATAAGAGATGAGGTATCCATAGCGATTGATGAAATCGAGATAAATGTTGATCCTGTTACCATTGATTGTGCAGATGATCCAATCGCGATTATAGCAATTTTAAACGATACTAATGGTGACTTTACTTTTGAATGGTCTACAAGCGATGGAATAATAATCAGTGGTGCAGATACCAATAATCCTGAAATCCAAGGAGCGGGGACCTACTCGGTACTTGTTACAAATAATGATAATGGCTGTCAGACAACTTATGAATTTATACCTGATACTGATTTAGATCCGCCCGTTGCAATAGCAGCTAATGCAGTGCTAACTTGTGGGATGACTGAGATTGAACTCTCAGGCACAGGTTCGTCAACAGCGGATGTAAGTTATTCGTGGACAAGTGCTAATGGTAATATAGTTTCTGGAGCTGATCAAATAAATACCATTGTAAACGCGGCAGGTGACTACGTTTTAGTGGTTACAAATAATACAAATAATTGTACGGCTTCAATTGAAGTAGAAGTGAGTGTCGATGACGAAGTGCCATTAATACAAATAGAGCCAGCAGACGCCTTAGATTGTGTTAATTTGGAAATGATCTTGGATGCTTCTCAGTCAAGTGATGGCAATGAGTTTGATTTTCTTTGGACCACTGATGTTGGACTTATTTTGAATGGAGAAAACACGCTAAATCCAGAAATAGAAGGAGTAGGTACTTACACCCTCCTTATAACAAATACCTTAAATGGGTGTACTGCAACAAATTCCATAAGCATCACGCAAGAAATTGATGAACCAGAATTTACTTTCGAGGAACCTGCAACATTAACTTGTATTAATATGGAAACCATCATTGCCCTTAATATTGGAGCAGGAGATTTTTCATTTTCATGGACAAGTCAAAACGGGACCATCATTTCAGGAGAAGATTCCCCAATCCTCATGGTAGGTGCCATCGGCATTTATGATGTGCTTGTGACAGACAATAATACAGGTTGTACTAGCGAAGAAAGTATTGAAGTTTTTCAAAATACCACAGGTCCGATTTTTATGATTTCTGAACCTGGTGTGATCACATGTGCTAACGAATCTGTAGAAATATTAACGGATGCAAATCCTGGAAATAATTTTCAATGGACCGATGCAAATGGTAATATAGAAGGTGAAATAAATAGCTCATTGTTAGTAAGCTCAGCAGGTGTTTATAACTTGTTAGTAACAGACCCTACAAATGGTTGTACTTCAATTCAAACTGTGGAAGTGTTTGAAAATATGTTTTTGCCAAATACTCAAGCTGGTTTAGGAACAACATTAGGATGCAATGCGGATCCGATTACTTTAAATGGAAGTTCAACAAATCAAAACATTTCAATTC
>CALDYJ010000177.1 GCA_937941095.1 uncultured Saprospiraceae bacterium
CTTTTAAGTAAGAAATCGATAGATTGAATATATCACATATATTTCATTCAAATTCGAATGAAATGTTAATGAGTAAATTAAATAACAAAAGCTAAAAGACTTAGAAAATCCTAAACTGAAAGCTTTTAATCATTAGGTGGCTTTTTATAAGAAGAATGGACAAATCTGATTATCTTGACGAATGTCTTTTAAAAATAAAAACATACTTGTAATAGGTGCCGCTTCAGGCATTGGAGCTGCTTGTGCAAATCTCTATGCAGAAGAAGGGGCTACTATTGTTCTCGCAGATCTTGCTTTTGAAAAAGGAAAAAAAGTTTTAGCACAACTCAAACAAAAAAAGGCAAATGCCTATTTTATTATGGCTGATGTCAGCAATTTTGATTCTATAAAAAATCTTTACGAAGAAGCCATTAATCATTTGGGTAATATTGATGTCGTTGTCAATAGCGCAGGTATTGCAAATACCAAACTATTGAAAACTGCTGAGCATAGTTTGGAAGAATGGGATAGAATTATTGATGTAAATCAAAAAGGAATGTTTTATTCCATGAAAATGGCATTAAAACATATGATGTCAGTTGGAAAAGGTAACATAGTGAATGTAGCTTCATTAGCAGGTCTTATTCCTTCGGGAAGGAACATTGCTTACTCAGCAAGTAAATTTGCAGTTGTCGGCATGACCAAATCTGCTGCTTTAGAATATGCTAAGAACAAGATTAGAATTAATGCAGTCTGTCCTTCCTATACGAATTCTTCGCTTTTAGAAGGTCTTTTTAATGAAAATCCTGAATTAGAAAATAGACTTTTGAAAATGATTCCAATGAACAGATTTGCAGAATCTGATGAAATAGCTCAAGCAATCCATTGGTTGAGTTCTGACAAAAGTGCTTACATTACTGGCCAAGCATTAGTAATAGATGGAGGTCTTTCTTTAAAATAAAATGATGAATAAAAAGATAATACTAAAAAAGAGACCTGTTGGTTTTCCCGATAAAGATACTTGGGAGCTAATAAGTGAAAATAAACCCACCCTAAAAGATGGCGAAGTCTTGGTTAAAACCCATTATGTTTCATTGGATCCTGCCATGAGGGGCTGGTTAAATGACAGCAAATCATACATTGCTCCTGTGGCTATAAATGATGTCATGCGTGCGGGTACCATAGGAGAAGTGATTGATGCAAAGGGAGCGACAAAGTTCAAAAAAGGAGATGTAATAACAGGTTGGGGAGGGGTGCAGCAATATTTCAGTACAAATGGCGAAGGGCACTTTAAAGTTGACATCAGCTTAGCTCCGATGACAAAATACATCGGGGCATTAGGTATGCCTGGGATGACAGCTTACTTTGGTATTCTTGAGGTGGCTAAAATAAAAGAAAATGATGTAGTGCTCATGTCAGGTGCTGCAGGTGCAGTAGGGAGCGTGGCAGGACAAATTGCTAAAATAAAGAATTGTAAGGTCATTGGAATTGCTGGCTCAGAAGATAAATGCAAGTACGTAGTAGATACTTTAGGTTTTGATGCATGCATTAATTACAAAGAAGAAAATATTTATGCTGCTTTAAAGAAACTCGCCCCTGAGGGCATCGATGTCTATTTTGATAATGTAGGTGGAGAAATCCTTGATGCTGCTTTATCTAGGCTTAAAATGCATGCAAGAGTGGTTATCTGTGGTGCCATCTCTCAATATAATTCAAAAGAAATCCAAGGTCCCAAAAACTATCTTTCTTTATTGGTCAATAGAGCAACTATGCAAGGTATGGTTGTCTTCGATTATGTAGCTAGATACAAAGAAGCAGGCCTGCAAATGGGTACTTGGATGCATCAAGGCAAGCTTATCAGCGAAGAAGATGTCTATGACGGGATTGAAAACTTTTATGATACCTTTAACAGATTATTTACAGGCCAAAAAAGAGGCAAGCTGGTGCTAAATGTCTTGTAGAAATCCGTTTAAACCTAA
Organism: uncultured Saprospiraceae bacterium; assembly: GCA_937941095.1. Taxonomy (GTDB): domain Bacteria; phylum Bacteroidota; class Bacteroidia; order Chitinophagales; family Saprospiraceae; genus JALZVN01. The sequence continues at coordinate 1,959 of CALDYJ010000177.1, forward strand.
TTTAATTTTGCTTGCAACATCAAGTTCAATGGAATATTGTTGTTAGTAAATTTATTATGTTTTTCTATACTATATCAAGTGAGGTCTCGTTAGTCACTTTCCGCTACAAGGAGGTGACAATGGCTCGATTTTAGCATCTTAAGTAAGCAGACATCTATTCCTCAAAATTCCACTTTTACAATCGTACATAGATTTTTGTTACCTCAACAAATCATCATTTTTTAATCTTTTAATCAACTAACGATTTTATGAGAAACGTATTTTTATGCGCTATGCTGTTCATAGCAGGAACTTGTTTTGCCCAACATCAATCAAACAGTCATGGAGAAGTAATATTGAATGTATACGATCAAAATGATAAGGTGATTAAGTCGGAAGCCCTTGATTATGAAGAAGCTAAATCTTTTAACTTCCAATCTTTTTTTAATCATAATTCTTCCAGTGCACGAATGACCATTAAAGGAAGATTTAGCAGCGATGTAGCCTTAGATTACTATCACTTTGACTCTAGGTCTATCGAAAAAAGCTTCAAAGACATAACATTATGTGAAAGCCACAAACAAACATTAAAGCCATTTATTGGGGTAGCGGCATTAAGTGTTGAAGATTTTAATGGTGTTTTAATTGAAAGAGTAGTGGAAGGAGCTCCTGCAGCTCAAATAGGTTTAAGCAGTGGGATGACCATTCTCAATCTAGGAGAATTTGAAATAAGGTCAGTTTGTGATTTAAGAATTGCTGTAAGCTCTTTTGAAGTTGGAGAAAATGTTGAAATTGTTTACGATGATTTGGGCACTCAGCAAAGAGAAATAATTACTATAGGTGCAATTCTCAAAAACGAAATATCATTTAAAGCTTGTGAAGAGCAAGAATTAAATGTACCTTCTGTGATCACATCTATTGATGCTAATTTAGAACCTAATGTTGAGTTTAGTGTCTATCCTAATCCAATAAAGGATTTTGGAACACTTAAATTCAAAACAAGCGATAATAGTTCTGCAACAATCTATTTAATGGATGTTTATGGGAATAATCTATTGAAAAAGATAGCTACACCATCTCAAGGATCATTGGAGCTAAGCATTGATTTGAGCGCCTATACAGCAGGAACTTATTTAATAGTTATTGAACAGAATAATAGGTTGTTTAATAAGCAAATTATTAAAGTTCTCAACTAATTCAAAGCATGGTTTAGGACATACTTTTTAAATTTAGTTAGTACTAATTTTTAAAAACAATTAAAAACAAGCAATAAGATGTCATCTTATTGCTTGTTTGCTTTATATTGTGAGTATAAACTAAATTAAAACTAAAACATTGAGTAACATTACTAATCAAGGTAGCAAACGCCGTTATTCTAAAACACCCTACCAAAAATTTTGGAATTGGTTTGAAGCCAATCAAAAAAAAATCCATAAGATTGTTAAGTCCAAAAAAAATCTAGAACAAGAGTTTTTCGATCTTCTTAGCCCAAAATTAAATGCTGTGATGGATGGATTGTATTTTGTCACAGGAATGTACGACGATAACACAGCTGAATTAATCATCACGCCTGAAGGTAATGTCAGTAAAATCTACTTTGTGGAAAACCTCATCAGACAAGCACCTAAAATTAAAAATTGGCGCTTCACAGCACTGAAACCAGGAACTTTAAATCCAGACCAAAGTGTAAAAATTGGTGGTCATTCTTTGAATCAAGATAGCCTTCGTTTTTTTGCAATTGAAGAAGAAAACTACCCTGACAAAATAAACATTACCATTGTTTATGAAAATTATAAGGTCGAAGACCAAAGAATCATCGTAAATGGAGTACATGTATACTTGGATAATTTATTAGGGGAAATGAACGCGATTTCTATAATTGATAAATTGAATGTTAAAGCCCCTGGAAAAGATGATCCAGAACTGATCCCCATTTTAAAATTAAAGAATTTCTTATATTGGCGTCAGAAGGAGTTTGTGGAAAAATATGAAGGAACCATTGCCAATTATGAGAAAGGTGATTTTCGAATTATAGAAGCGAAATTGGCAAACGGTTTACCTCTATTTGCAACCATGAATTTTATTTACCTAAATTGGGATGCAAAATCCTCCCATCCATGGATGTGTGATGTGCTAATGGAGTATAAAGGAAACGAAAGAGGTTTGCCTAGCCAGGAGTTGATAGATTTTCTTTTTGAAGTAGAAGATGAATTAACAGCACAGCTCCCTTCAAATGAAGGTTATTTAAAAGTTGGGAATGAAACAGCTGATCATAAAAGAATACTCCATTTTGCTTGTAAAGATTTTAGGAAGCCTACCATGGTCACAAATGAATTAAAAGAAAAATACAAAGGAAAAATTGGAATCACTTTTGATGCATATAAAGATAAGTATTGGGAGAGTTTTCAAAGATTCATTCCAAAATAATAGTCATAATTTATTAAATCTACATATAACTAATTTTAGAAACATGAAAAAAACTATTTTAATGTTCGTATGTGCACTATTGTTTATTCAATTAAGTGCGCAAAGTTTTCTAACACCATCATTTTCTTTTTCACACAAAAAGACTGCTTACCTGACTTTGGTAGACGGAACAGAAATTCAAGGAACCATTAAAGACATCGACAGAAAGAAAGGTTTGATTGAAGAGATAAAGATCAAAGATGGAAATGGAAAGAATAAAAAGTATAAGCCAGAAGAAGTAAAATTTATGTACTTACCACCAAGTGGATTTGATAAGCTGACCAAGGCAATGGATTTCATGGGTGATGCTCAAAAATGGAATGACGACAAATTAAATCAAGATTTTCTAAACCAGGGTTACATTTATTTTGAGCTGTCAGACGTAAAAGTTAAAAAGAAAACCATGAAGCTTTTAATGCAATTATTAAACCCGACGTTTAGTAAAAATGTGAAAGTATATCATGATCCATTTGCTGGAGAAACAATGTCAGTAGGTGTTGCTGGTGTTGACGTGGCAGGGGGAAATGCAAAATCATATTACATTGCTAAAGGAAGTAATGCAGCTTTCAGGTTAAAAAAGAAAGATTACGATACAGAATTCAAACCAATGTGGGGAAAGTGCGATGCCTTAATGGCAAAATATGCAAAAATCAAATGGTCTGAGTTAGTTGATCATGTACTTGCTTTTTCAGCTTGCAACTAAAAATTAAGGATTACTACATAAAAAAAGCCCTCATGGATTTTTCTATGAGGGCTTTTTTTTACACACCAATGGGGCCTAATTCTACACCTTCGGAGTATGCAGCTTTAATTTCATTTTTACTGAAAGCTTCTTTAATCTTTCCATTCACTTCAAATGTTGCTTCCCAATAATCGTCTGGATTAATATATGGCCTAACTGCAACAGTAATGCTATGGCTGTCAAATTCTTCAATACCAATATAAGCTTCAGGAGAAGGCAATACATACTGTGACTTTGCTAAAGCACCTTCAATAACTTGTTTGACTTTTGGGAAACTTTCTGCATAAGGCATCGATACCTTCAACTCTAAACGAATGTTGCCTTTAGTAGAAAAATTTGTAATGATGTTATCAGTGACTTGACCATTAGGAATAACCAATGTTTTATCATTTGGTGTTTCCAAAATCGTATTGAAGATTTGGATGCTTTTAACTTTACCAAATTTGTCTGACAAATTCACCCAGTCTCCAATTCTGTAAGGTTTCAAAAATAATATAGTTAAACCTGATGCAAAATTACCTAAGAAACCCTGTAAGGCCATGCCAACAGCAAATCCTATAGCAGCTATTAAGCCAAGAAGTGCTGTGACTTCAAAACCTAAAAAGCTGGCTGCAGCTAAGATGACCGCAAATTTCATAACAACTTCCATCATAGATCCAAGAAATTCAGCAATCTCTTGGTCAAAATTGGATTTACTTAGGCCTTTGCTAATGACAACACTCAACTTTTTGACAACATACATTCCTATGATCAAAACGGCTAAGGCCATTAATAATTTAGGCGCAAAAGATACTGCCCAATTTATGGCTTCGTCTAAATATTTCTGTATTCTTTCCGGATTCATTATCAATAATTATTCGTGAATTAGTTAAAATATGATTGTACTACCTAATCTTTTTTGTAGGCCAATGCTTTTATTTCTATTAATAAATTAGGATGGGGTAGTTCTGAAACGGCAACGGTTGTTCTCGTTGGCCCCGTCTCATGTTGAAAGAATTTTCCATAAACTTCGTTGTAAGCTTTAAAGTCTTTCATGTCGACTAAAAAACTAGTGATGTCAACGACATGGCTTAAATCTAATTCAACACTGTGTAAATATGATTCTATATTTTTAATAACAGCTTCTGTTTGCAAAGCAACATCTAATTGCCATTCTCCATTAGAGTCTAAGGTAGCACCAACGTGCGTATTGTCTGGCTTTCTACTGCTAGTTCCTGAGACAAAATAAAAATCACC
>CALDYJ010000178.1 GCA_937941095.1 uncultured Saprospiraceae bacterium
CACATAACATTGGGTTAATTTAAGTATTTTATTCAGTAAGGCTTCAGGCAGTTCATCTGTATCTTTAAATCTTAACTTAGGCTTAATGACCTCATGGCCTTTGTTTGAATCTAATCAAAATGAATGGAGCACTACCTAAAAAGAGAATCCAGATTAAAATATGATGCAGCTTCATCATTTGATTTAAAACACATGAATTTAGTTTATAAAACTAATAAATAATTTTCTCTAATTCTTTGAATGAATCAATCTTATAGTCAGCTATCAAAGATGGTTTTTTGCTAGAAGAATTGCGTTGTATAGTTTTCATTCCCAAAGCATGACCTGCAAGAATTTCCGAATCAGGGTTATCTCCTATTACCCAGCAATCCCTAGGGTTTAATTTATAAGAGCTTAATATTAATTTGAATAAAACTATTTTAGTATTTCTAGGCTTAAGCCGAGGATCGTCTATGTAGACGCATTCAAAATCTTTTCTAATGTTGAGTGCCTTAATTTTAGCTGATTGCAATTTTTTCAAACCTGTTGTAACTAAAACTTTTGGTTTTTTTATTTGATTTAAAATTTGATAATCTTCAAAAGGTTTGATATTTAGTTTTAGATAATCTAAATTATCTAAGACCTCAAAAAATTCCCTTTGGATAAAATCTGGTGTAGCGTACTTTTCAAAAACATTATCTATTGGTTTGGACCAAAGATCTCTTGTGATTTCTTCTAGTTGATGACTATGATCATTTTTATAATAGTAATTTTCTATAATGCTAATTGCTGGTTCGAAAATATTCGGATCCATTGATTTAGTCTCAAAAATTGTATCATCCAAATCTAAAATCAGCATAGTTTTTTATTTAAATTTTAAAACATAAAATCAATGTATGTTGAACTTTGTTGTTTGAATGATTCTATCTTTATCTAAAACAGATAAAATATAAATGCCAGATTTGAAGTTTGCCAAATCAATCTGCATTTTTGGGGATGTAATTGAGCCAGTCATAATCTCTCTTCCTAAACAGTCATGAATGACATAATTTGGTGAATTAATTAATTTTCCAAAATCAGTAATAATTGTTATCCGGTTTGTAGTAGGGTTTGGAAATAATTTAAAATCATGAGTTGATTGGGCATCTTGTATGGCAACATTAAAATCTGTCCCAATAGACATCATTATAACTTCATTGCTTTCTTTTTCTCCCATTAAAAGAACGAATTTTTGGTCTTCAGAAAGTTTCATTTTTGAAAAGTAGATGTCTGATTCATCATCGAAGTAAACAATACTGCTAATCAATTCACCTTTTCCTGAATATTTTGTAAGCTTGCTTCCTTCTTTATCAGAAGTATCTTCTATTTCTCCTTCAATGAATATATTTCCTGTATTATCTGAAACCATTAAACGAGGATATAAACTTGGGTCAAATGCTTCGATCAATGTGCGCTTTTCTTCATTCAAGGCATACCTTGACAATGCCCATCTTTCAGCAAAGTCTTCAATGTATTCGACAATTAAAACTTCATTATTATGAGTAGGACAAGAAATAAAATGAGAACCTTCAATTTGAATAGTTTGCGAAATCTCACCTTCAGAGTCAATAAAACTTAATGTACTTCTGTCTTGTCCTAATTGATCTTTATAGAGCATCGCAAGAGTTCCATTTGGGAGGAGATTGGCCTTAGGTTCGGTTCCGTTATCTGACACCATTATAGACCTATTCCAAAGAATATTTCCTTCATAATCGAACTTTATAACATTATATCTAAAAGTGGCAAAGACTCCAATGGCAATGATGCCATCTTCTACGGAAATCAATTGATTAATTTGATGCAGATCATTTCCAAATAAATCTTCATTGATCCAATCTAAATCTAATCCATTTGTATTATTTAACCTAGCAAAATAATGACCATCACCTATGGCCCTAGAGCCGCTACTATAAATCAGCCCATTAGCTCCAGTTACTAAAGATAAAATGTCATTTCTGTTATCACAAGATCCAGCTCCTGCACAAGCAGAAAGCTTGATAGAATCACCAGTTAATTCATCAATTTTGAGTAACATTACGTTTCGTGTTTGTGTATCATCAAATAAATATCCACCTACGTAAATACTACCGTCCTCATTTGTAGTAAAATCCCTTGGGCCAGTTAGAAAGCCTTCTTGAAAAGAATTAACCCAATTTAATTGTGAGAAAAGTATGCTTGGTAATAAAACAAATAAAAAGATATAACTAGCTTTATTCATATTGATGATTTAAAAATTAAAATTATACCAAATATTATTATCAATTTGTATTTTATATTTGAAAATCATGAAACCTGATTGACCTTCATAAATTATAAAAACAAAATGATACATCATTTAAAGGATGAGTAAATATAAAGTTTTAAAAAATATACAAAAGCATATTACTTTAACAAAAAATGAAAAGGAATATGTATTAACACTTTTCGGACATCAGAAGATTGAGAAGAAAACATTTATTCTCAAACAAGGGTTACTTTGTCAAAAGCTTTTTTTTGTTGAAGGGGGAAGTTTAAGGGCCTACTTCTTAGACGAAGAAGGCCGCGAATCAACCATAATGTTTGCTGTCGAAGATTGGTGGATTACAGATATGGATAGTTTTGTCAACAAAAAGCCTACATTATTATTTATAGAAGCATTAGAAAGCTGTGACATCATGTCAATAAAACATTCAGATCTAGAAGAGCTTTTTATTAAAATGCCAAAGTTCGAGCGATTCTTCAGAATACTTTTCCAGAATGCTTATATAAGAGAACAAAGTAGAGCTTTACAAAACATATCTCTAACGACAAAAGAAAGGTATCATAACTTTATTAGTAACTATCCTGCAATAGTTGAAAAAGTCAGTCAAAAACAAATTGCGAGCTATTTAGGAGTGACCCCTGAGTTTCTCAGTTCTATTAAATAACAAACTGCTCTTAAACTATCTTAATATTTTTTTCAAACGAATTAACCATCTTTGTAAAAAAGAAATTTATGATGCTTATAATGATTGCAGGACCCTATCGCAGTGGTACCAACAACGATCCTGAATTAGTAAAACAAAATATGGATAGACTAGAAGCCGTATCTTTACCAATATTCCAAAAAGGTCATATCCCTATGATTGGAGAGTGGGTAGCCAATCCATTATTAAAACTGGCGGGCTCAAAAGAAATTGGAGATGAAATTTTTACAGAAATACAGTACCCAACGGCACATCGATTATTGACTAAATGTGATGCCATTTTAAGAATTGAAGGAAAATCAAAAGGGGCAGATCAAGATGTTACGATTGCAAAAAAACTAGGATTGAAAATATATTATAAAGTAGAAGATATTCCTGAGGTAGTTTAGTTAGCTAATAATCCTCTTAATATCGTTTCAGTCTACTACTATTCTATCACTCAATTTAATATGACCTAACTTTCTCGGAATTAAGTAAATCCCAAAATTTACTTTATTATCCTCACTCCTTGTTTTAGCGAGTGTTTTCAGAGGTTCCTTGTTTATATTTATTTCTTGAGAATTAGGGTTAATATTTATCATAGGACATCTGGCTGTTTTTATGGCAACATCAAATTGGCAATCTCCAATTTTAAGTTTTTTCCAGTTATCTTCTGCATAAGCATCAATTCCTTTTATTACTATATTAGGTCTAAAATGATCAATAGAAACGGGCTCATCTAGCTGTTCATTTAATGCTTTTACAGAATCCTCCGAAATAAGATGAATCGCAGAGGCATCTTTGAAGCCAATGCTGTCTGTTTCTTTACCATTATATTTAAGTTTCATCATTCTCCTATTAATTTCATCCGTACATACAAGTTGTGCTGACTCTTCCAAGATATTGGACAACCAAGCATTGACTTCATGGTCGACTAATTTTACGCTAAGCAAATCTTTAAAGATTGTCACTTCTTTTTTTTGAATATTGGAATTTTTTAGATCAATTTTAAATTCTAATTCTTCTTGGCCTAGAATCATCAAATGATCAGCATTAATTTTTGTTTTGATCTTAAACAACTTGTTATTTTCCCTAGCTGTAATTATTCTTCCTTGTTCATTTATAATGGCGAATCTCCTATCATGTTCAAATCCGTCTTGTTCAACAACACATTGATTTAAACTAATTCTAAAAGTAGATTTAACAGGATAGATGAAAAGATCAGTTATTTGAAGTGTATTCATTTTTACTTAGTTTGATGCTAAATATTTTGCATAATTAAAGCCGTTTGCTTTTCCAAGGCGATATTTTTTGTACCCTAATGTTTCTGAAGCTTCATCTCCATAGAAAAAATTAAAGATTAAATTGTAATCATTGCTCTTTCTATGAATTCGGAAATGTTTTTCTAATTCTTCAAAAGAGAAGCCTTCCTTAATTATTGGTCTATTTAAGCTGTTTTTTGAAACATGTATTTCTTGCTTTAAATGATCTTCCAAGCTTACCACTTCAGCATTCAATAAGTTGAATAAGGTTCTATTCAAATACTCTTCAGTTCGGACTTGGATCTTTTCCTTTGTAAACTCTTCACTAGTCCAAAAATATGGAACACAGAAATTTCGACTAATTAATCCTTTAATTTTAAATTTACTTAAATAATCTGTTGTAAAACGATTTGTCCATGCTCCTCCTAAATCATCAGCTAAATTAATCGTTACCCAAATTTCTTTTTTATCTTGTAAAAAATATTTTTTTGAATTGAATAAGTTACAAACTTGCTGAACAATTTTTTCAGCCTCTAGTTCCTCTAATTCAATGATTTTTTTTTGGACGTGATCCTTAGCCATTGGATTGAATCCGGCAATCGGGATGCTAAAAGCACCTTTAGAGCCACCTTCCAATTTTGCCAAATAAGCTTTAAACCTGTTTTGAGAAATGGGTTGTTCATACAATTCTTTCATCTGGGACAAGACAGGTTTTAATCTAAATTTCATTTTATTTCAAGCTATTTTTAATTCACCAAGGTAAGCCATTTAGATCAATTTTGGTAGGCCTCAATTTGTCGCCATTATTTTTTAACATCAAATTTGCGGACCAAATTTTTTGTTCATTTTTCTGTTTGAAGATTACTTCAGCTTCCACCTTGTACCAGCTCAATTTTTCATAGTAAGGTATCAAAGCATCGGCGCAAAGTAAAAGTCCTATTTTGCAATTAAGTTCTTGAAAAATAAGTTCTTCAGATCTCTTCATAGCCTTTGTAGCAAATCCATTTCCTCTGTATTTTTTTGGAGTAATCAAATTATTAATTCCACCTGCCTGATAAACATCTCCATCGAGGATAACATTTCTTTCTACTACATTACAAAAGGTTACAATGTCATCGCCTTTGTAATAGATAATTGTCCAATCCGGAGCGGCCCATTCAGTTTCCTTTACTATTGGAATATGGCCAAATTCACCATCTATTTCGAGTAGTAATTCTTGCTTTGTGGCAGAATCTAAATTAGCATAGGCTTTCACTTTAATCATACATTTAGTTTTCTTGGCTTTAATGAACTTTCTATTGTATTATAAAAATTTTATGTTGACTGCTTGTACCATCTTCAAAAATAATTTGAATAAAGTATACTCCACTGTCAGTCTTTGGTAAATCAAATGATGAATTATTCATTTGGATTTTTTGTATGTACTTTCCATTAGAGGAGAATAACTTTAAATCCTCCACCTTTTTATTAAGAGCTCCTAAATCTAAGTGTAAGGTTCTATTAACAGGATTAGGGTAGATTTTGATCTCTTCATAAGCATCGATATCATAATTTGAGCTAATGATAAATTGAGTAGACGCCTCACAGCCATTACTATCAATTACACTTACAGTCATTGAAGTGCCAATGGTATCTGTCATAATTTGATAAGGCGACGTTCCTCCAGAAACAAGAATTTCATCATCAATCATTTCGATTTCTATGGCTTCAGGTTCAGTAAGCTCAAAGGCCTCAAAAGCAGTGCATCCTTCATTGTCTGTGACCAGAACCTCATAGGTTCCTGCATCAAGTGATTTTCCTGTCATTGAAAAAAAGTAGCCTTCACCTGAGCCTCCTTCAGCACTAAAAATTGCTGTACCTGGGTCGCCTGCGCATAATGGGTTTATTAGATCAATTATCACACTTATAGGATCTAAAACTGCTAATTCAAATATGCTTTGCCCAGTACAACCATTTTCATCAGTAGCCTCCAAAGTATAAATTCCAGATTGCCCTACACTTAATGTTGATTCTTCACCAATGGCTCCTTCATTGAATGACCAAACGTAAGTTTCATATTCTTCTCCTACACTTAAACTTGTTGCGGTGCCACTGCATATTGTGTCATCTCCTATAATTGTTGGTGTGAATTCTTCAGCTTCTATTAATTCAAATTCTTCCATTGTGGTACATCCTTCACTGTCTGTAACCAATACAGAATATAAGCCAGCACTTAAGCTTTCCCCATTTATAGAATATTCATAGCCTTCGCCTGATCCTCCTTCTGTGGAAAAAATAGCTGAGCCGTTTTCTCCAGCACAGTTTGGTTGAAAGAGTTCTATGCTTAAGACTAAAGGCTCCAAAACCTCTAAGGAAAAGTTTTGTTGAGCCTCACAACCATTCTCATTTACTACATTTAGCTGATACAGCCCACCGGCTGATGCTTCAAACGTAGATTCTGTTGTGACGAATTCTCCATTTAACAACCACTCATAGCTGTCATAGTTTTCTCCAACTGATAGACTAGTGGAAGAACCACTACATATTATATCATCTCCAACTATTGTTGGAATAAAATCTTCTGTTGCCAATATTTCAAATTCTTCAACTGCTGAACATCCTTCGCTGTCTGTTACTATTACTGTATAAATTCCAGCAATTAAGCTTTCCCCATTTATAGAATATTCATAGCCTTGACCTGAACCACCGTCCGAAAAGAAAAGTGCTGAACCAATATCTCCAGTACATATTGGTTGAATGATTTCTACTTCTAAATACAAAGGTTCTAGCACTTCCAAATAAAATGTCTCTTGTGCTTGGCAAGCATATTCATTTATAACATTTAACACATACATCCCACTTATCGAGGCATCCAAAGTAGACGTTGTACTTACTATTTCTCCATTGAATGACCATTCATAAGCTTCATAAAGTTCTTCCACAGTCAAAGTTGTTGAAGTTCCATGACATATTAGGCCATCACCTATTATTGTTGGGCTAAATTCTTCTGCGGCTTGTATTTCAAATTCTTTCGTTGCCGTGCAGCCCTCACTATCAGTTACCGTTACTGTATAAATTCCAGCAGTCAAACTCTCTCCATTCATGGAAAATTCATAAGCCTCACCAGATCCTCCACTTGCAAAGAAAATAGCAGAGCCATTTGCATTTGCACATACAGGCTGAGTAATTTCTATTGCTAGATCCAATGGAACTAGTACTTCTAGGGTGAATGTTTGTTGAGCTTCACAAGCATTTTCATTTTGAACATTTAGTACATATATGCCGCTTGCTGATGCTTGCAAAGTCGTTGCAGTACTGATTACTTCTCCGTTGAATGACCATTCATAATTTTCATAAAATTCTCCTACGCTAAGACTTGTCGAAGCCCCATTACAAATTAATGGATCACCAAGTATCGTTGGGGCAAATTCTTCTGCAGCTTGTATTTCAAATTCTTTTACTGCTGTGCAGCCTTCACCATCGCTTAGCATTATTGTATAAAACCCAGCAGTCAAACTTTCTCCGCTCATGGAATATTCATACCCGTCTCCTGATCCTCCACTTGCAAAAAACTGTGCTGAGCCATTTTCTCCAGCACATAAAGCTTGAGTTGTTTCTACTTCTAATACCAATGGTTCCAAAACCGTTAATACAAATGTGCTTTCGCTTTCGCAGCCATTTTCATTTGTCACTGCTAAAGTATAAATGCCATCAAGCTGTACTTTTAAAGTTGACTCATTTCCGATTGACTCACCATTCAAAAACCAAAGATAAGTTTCATAATTTTCTTCAACACTTAATGTACTCGAAGTTGCATGGCAGATCAAATCATCACCCAATATTGTTGGACTAAATCCTTCTGCAGCTATGATTTCAAATTCTTCTATTGCAGTACAAGCTTCACTATCTGTTACCATTACAGTATAAAAACCAGCATTAAGAGATTTTCCATTCATGGAATATTCATACCCTTCTCCTGTTCCTCCACTTGCAAAAAACTGTGCTGAGCCATTTTCTCCAGCGCATAAGGCTTGAGTTGTTTCTACTTCTAAACTTAATAATGGTAACATTTCAACTTGAAATGAATTTTCTCCTTGACAAGCGTTTTCATCTAGGACAGTCAAACTTACTTCTGCACTTTGCTCTATGTTAACAGATCCAAAC
>CALDYJ010000179.1 GCA_937941095.1 uncultured Saprospiraceae bacterium
ACATAAAAAGGCTGTTGATTAAACAATAACTTATCTCTAAGTTAAAAAATAATCAACAGCCCTTTGATATAAATGCTAAGGTATCTTAATCTTTATTTTTTGTCTTCTGCTGGCTTTGTTGGTCTTGGAGGGTCTACTTTACCACCAGAAACTTGTTCGCCATTTTTGTATTCGTATTCCATGGTAATTTCTTCTTCCTGATTATAGTAAGTGCTTTTACCATGTTTTTTACCATTTTTATAATTAGCTTCTTGTTGCAATTTTCCAGTTTGGTAAAATGTTTTATACACACCATGCAATTGACCATTGTTAAAATTGGACTCTTCGAGTTTTCTACTTGATTTGTATTTTCCAAATGCTCCATGTTTTTGACCATTTGCATAAGTTGTTTTTGTTTCAATTGTGCCATTTTTAGCAAAAGTGAGTTCAATGCCGTTTTTAATCCCTTTATGGAAATTAGTGAGAGACTTTATTTTTCCCTTGTCTCTGTTGGCTGTAAAATAGGTCACCCAGGCACCTTCTTTTTGATCATTCATGACATTTCCTTCTTCTAAAGTAGCTCCACCAGGGTCTTTTTTCGTGGCAGAAGATAAAGAAGAACCATCAATAGCAGTAATTTCAAAACCTTCAAAGTCTCCTGCACCAGCAGCAGCGGGCGGGGCATTGTTCGAGGAGTTGGTTTCTCCTGAACCGCAAGAGAAAATAAGTAAACCGATAAATAGAAAATATAAATTTTTCATAAACACTTAGATAGTTTTGGTATTATACGATGAATGCGAATTTATTGTTTTTAAGAAAAAAATCAAAATCAATATACATCAATTACTTGTTAATGAGGAAAGCCGGTTTTTTTACTTATTTTTTGAAAAAAATTATATTTTTGCAGTCTGCAAATGCCAAGGATCATTTGTCTTTAACTTGGTAAATAGTATTAAAGAGATTGTTTTAGCTTTTTTAGCTTACAAATATTTTATAAATGGATATTCAAATTAGAAACCTAAGTAAGAGTTATGGGCCTCAGAAAGCTGTGGATAATATCTCTTTCGATGTAAAAACAGGTGAGGTTTTAGGTTTTCTTGGACCAAATGGGGCTGGTAAAACAACCACCATGAAAATGATTACCAACTACCTTCAAATTGAAAATGGAGAAATTCTATTAGGTGGAAAAGATGTGACAGAACCAGGAATTAAAAAACACATTGGCTATTTACCTGAACATAATCCGCTTTATTTGGAGATGCCGATCTTAGATTATTTGGCTTTTTGCGCAGCATTGCAAAAAGTTCCGAAAAGTAAAATAAATCATCAAATCCAGAAGATGGTAAGGCAATGTGGATTAAATGCTGAAAAACATAAAAAAATAGGCGAACTTTCTAAAGGTTATCGCCAAAGGGTAGGTCTAGCACAAGCTATGATTCACGATCCAGAAATATTGATTCTTGATGAACCAACTACTGGTTTGGATCCTAATCAGATTGTAGAAATACGAGAATTAATTAGAGACCTTGGTAAAGAAAAAACGGTCATCTTAAGTACGCACATTCTTCCTGAAGTTGAAGCGACTTGTGATCGAATCTTAATCATAAATCAAGGGAAGATTGTCGCAAATGGTACTTCCGAAACCTTGCGAAAACAAGCTTCTGGTAACAATGTATTGAAAGTGAAAATAAACGGTGCAGATAATGGAACCATCCAGCAAGCTTTGCTTAATATTCCAGAGGTACAACTTGTTGATATTGTAAAAGACAGTCAAGATAAATTTGAAGTTCAATCAAAAGATGCTGTCGTAAACGAAGCAGTTTATCGATTATGCGTCAAAAATAATTGGGTATTACATGAGATGGTGCCTTTTGAAACGAAATTAGAAGATATTTTTAGAGACTTAACTTTAAATTAATAAAAGATTATGAGTCCTATTTGGATAGTAACAAGAAAAGAAATCAGTTCATTTTTTGATTCCCTGGTTGCTTACGTTTTTTTAATAGTATTCTTATTAATTTGTGGAATATTCACTTGGCTATACGGTATGTTTGTTGGGGATGTTTTCATTAGAGGACAAGCTGATTTGATGGCCTTTTTTATTAATGGAGCCTTACCGGCAATTGGACTGTTTATTCCTGCTATTACTATGGGGATGATTGCTAAAGAAAGGAAAAGTGGAACCATAGAATTATTGCTCACAAAGTCACTTACTAATTCTCAATTAGTCATAGGAAAATTTTTAGCTTGTTTGCTACTTATTTTTGCTGCGCTGGTATTTACGTTGCCCTATTTGATCACCATATCTCAGATAGGAGATTTAGATCTAGGAAGAACTTTAGCCGGTTATTTAGGCTTGCTTTTAATTTCTTCTGCGTACATAAGTCTTGGATTATTTGCAAGCAGTATTACAGAAGATCAGGTAGTTGCCTTCGTGCTTTCGCTTATTATGGGAATTTGTTTTTTCATATTGTTTAGTATTCTTGGTAATAATCTAAATGGGCTAGGTGCTGAGATCTTTAATTACTCAAGTTTCTTTTCACATTACGAACCAATGGTTAGGGGAGTGATAGATTCTAGAGATGTCATATTTTTTCTGTCCATAACTTTTCTTGGTCTTTTATTGACCATCAATCAAGTATCAAAAAGAAGATAGAGCATGGGAAAAAGAGCAATTTCAATTATACTTATTCTTGCCATCATTATTGTGTTAAATCTTATCTCTAGAAATTTACATTTTAGATTTGATACCACAGATGATAATCAATATACCTTGAGCGGAGCTACAAAGGACATTCTTAAAGATATAGAAGACCCAATTACGGTTACAGCTTATTTTTCAAAAGATCTTCACCCTTCTTTGGAAAAAGGAAAAAATGATTTTAGAGACATGCTTGAGGAATATTCAGTCCTTTCAGATGGCTTGGTTAATTATGAATTCATCACTCCAGAAACGGAAGAACAAAGACAAGAAGCTACTAAAAATGGAATCCAACCCATAATGGTAAGTATGAGAGAGAAGGATCAAAATAAGCAACAGAGAGTTTACATGGGCGCTACTCTTAAGTCAGGAGAAATCCCACAAGAATTTATTCCTGTCATCCAAGCAGGTGCTAATATGGAGTATGAATTATCTACCAAGATTAAGAAAATAGCAGTCATAGATAAAGCTCCAATAGGTTTAATTAGTGGACATCGGGAAGCCGACCGGAAGCAGCTGTCGCAAGCTTACCAAAGTTTAGGAATTTCCTATGCTATTGAACCCGTCGATCTTACTACAACAGAAGTCATACCTGAGCGATTTAAAACGATCGCATTGATAGATCCAAAAGATTCTTTATCCTTAAAGGAACTTCAAGTATTAGACGATTTTTTAAATAAAGGGGGGAATATGTTTATCGCCTTAAATACTGTAACTGCGAACCTTCAAACTTCTAAAGGAACTCCACAAAATACTGGCGTAGAAGGATGGTTAAAAGCAAAAGGTCTTGAAATAGAAAATAGTTTTTTATTGGATGCTCGCTGTGGGCAAGTAACTATGCAACAAAGAGTAGGACCTTTCACCATGCCTACCCAAATTCCTTTTCCTTACTTACCTTTAATAACAAATTTTGCAGAACATCCTATAACAGATGGACTAGAAATGGTGATGTTCCAGTTTGCTAGCCCAATGCGTTATAAAGCAAATGAATATTTTACTTTTACACCATTAGTTAGCTCATCTTCTAAAGCGGGTATTCAAACTGCTCCTTTAGAATTTACAGATGTTCAAAAAGACTTGCGTGAATACAATTTCGATTTAGAAAATGTTGTGATAGGTGGGGTGCTTGAAGGTGGTCTACCAAATGCTCAAAAATCAAAAATGGTAATTATTGGAGATGCGGATTTTCCGCTTAATCAAGGCGAGCAAAAGCAATCTCCTGATAACATTAGTTTGATGGCAAACGCTATCGATTGGTTGTCTGATGATACTGGCTTGGTAGAGCTTAGAACAAAAAGTGTGACAACAAGACCATTAGATCAATTAGAAGATGGGAAAAGACAATTTTTAAAGGTGGTAAATATTGGTCTACCTATTTTATTGATTTTACTTTTTGGATTCATCAGATCTTCTAGAAGTCGTTCTAAAAGAAATAAACGAATGGCAGAAGCTTATTGAATGTACTAAATTAGCAAAATGAACAATAAGACCTTATTTATTATACTTGCTGCGCTTTTGGCAATTTATATTTTTAGCCAAATAGGTGGAAAAAAAGAAAACAGAAGTTTTAAAGCAGATATCATCTCAATTGACACCAGCAAGGTGAGTAAGATAATATTTACAGCGAAAAATACGCTGGACGAAATTCTACTGCAAAAACAAAATGATTCTTGGATATTAAGCCAAGGAGATCAGACCTTAGCTTGTGATCCTGAATCAATAAGGAATCTCTTAGCACAAGTCATAGATGTTAAAGCAAAACGATTAGCTGCTACAAAAGAAGATAAGTGGTTGAAATATGAAGTTGATGAAAAAAATGGAACACCAATAAAGTTTTTCTATGGAGATCAGCTGGCTTCGGAATTTATTGTTGGAAGATTTAATGTTAATCAGCAAAGACAAACCATGGAGTCCTTTATTCGATTAAAAGATGGACCTCGTGTGTATGCTACGGATTCTTATCTTCCTCTTGCCTTGTTAAATGGAATAGATGGATTTAGAAACAAGACCATTGTTGACTTAGATCCATCTCAAATAAAGGGGATTGAATATTCAAATGGAACTGCCGTACAAGATTTAGCTTTTCAAGCTGGGAAATGGATCAAAAATGGAGTAGAAATGGATTCTACGAAAGTAGCAAATTGGGTAGCTAAGATCTCAAATTTTAAAGGAACTCAGTTTTTAAAAGATACTGAATTACTTTCTAGTGCTAAACCCATAAAATCTATAACTATCAAAGGCATCGAAAATACATCAGTGGATTTATTTTTGAATCCTGGCGAAGGCAAAAAATTTGTAATTAAATCAAGTTCAAACAATTCAGCATATTTCCAAAGCGATTCTACTGGAATTTATAAATCCATCTTCGAAGACCTAGAAAGCGTTATTAAATAAATTCATCATGACAAATAAAGAAATCGCCAATGCACTTAAAAAGCTTGGTGCAATAATGGAGCTGCATGGTGAGAATGCTTTTAAGATAAGATCTTACACTAATGCCTATATTAACTTAAGGAAATTAGACAAGCCGCTTGCTGAAATGCAAGAATTCGAAATCGCAGATCTAAAAGGAGTAGGCAAAGCAATTTTTAGTAAAATAAAAGAACTCTTGGCCACTGGCAATTTAGAAAGCTATCAAAGGTATGTCGAGAAAACTCCTAGCGGAATAGTTGATCTTTTGGATATTAAAGGATTTGGACCCAAAAAGATAAAAACGATTTGGGAAGGACTAGGGGTAGAAAGCGCAGGCGAGTTATTGTATGCATGCAACGAAAATAGATTAGTAGAACTAAAAGGATTTGGATTAAAATCTCAAGAAGACCTCATCCAAAAAATTGAATACTTTTTAGCTAGTCAAAATAAATTTCATTTTGCTACCATCATGGAATTTATCCCTGCTATAAAAGAAAGTTTATCTGCCAAACTAGGCAAATCAAAATTTGAATTTACAGGAGCGGTCAGAAGGAAAGAAAATACGATTGAACAAGTAGAAATTCTTTTGACAGATGATGCAGATCTGGAATCGCTTTTCGAAAAGGATTTTGAAAAATTAATCGAAAAGGATAATATCATTACTGCCAAATACAAAGAAGAAATTCCAGTCACTTTATACCTTTGCCCAAAAGATGAATTCTTTTACCACTTGGCTTTAAGGACTGGTGGCCTTGATAAGGAGCGATTTCAAAAAGCAGACCTGAAGAGTGATTCAGAAGAAGCTGTATTCGAATCCATGAAATTAAAATATAATGATCCTGAATTAAGGCACCTCGAGCCAGAATTATTAGACAAAGGAACAGCTATTGAGGAAAATCATATTTTAGGTGTCATCCATAGCCACACTACTTATAGTGATGGTTTGAACAGTTTGGAAGACATGTGTAAAGAAGCTCAAACCTTAGGCTACGAATACATTGGAATAACAGATCATTCTAAATCCGCATTTTATGCAAATGGTTTGTCCATTGATCGCTTGATTCAACAAATAGAAGAGATTGATCAACTAAATGATCAATTCAAAGATTTCAAAATTTTAAAAGGCATCGAATCAGATATCCTTAATGATGGATCATTGGATTATCCAGATGAAGTATTAAGTCAACTTGATTTTGTGATAGCTTCGATTCACTCTAATTTAAAAATGGATGAAGCTAAGGCGACACAAAGGTTGATTAATGCAATAGAATCTCCTTTTACAAGTATTCTTGGCCATCCAACAGGCAGACTCTTGTTGTCAAGAAAAGCTTATCCTATTGATCACATGAAGGTTATTGATGCTTGTGCAGCCAATAATGTTAGCATTGAAATGAATGCAAATCCTTACAGGCTAGATCTAGATTGGAGCTGGATACCTTATTGTATGGAAAAAGGAGTCAAAATTTCAATAAATCCAGATGCCCATAGCAGAGAAGGAATCAAAGACATTCGCTGGGGGGTGGTTTCTGCTAGAAAAGGAGGGCTAACTAAAGAAATGTGTCTTAATGCTTATTCTGTCGATGATTTTTTAAAAGAAATTAATAAGTGATGCTTGAACACCTAATGTTTATTGGTGTTAACATGTCATTAACAAGCCTTTTGTTTGTATTAGCAATGCCGTGTATATTCTTACTTTACCTTTGTAATAGACGTTCGAACAAGTGTCGACTACTTTACAAGAGAAATTAATTCACGGAATTTTTTTGCACTTAGATACAAGTATTATTGAATAATAAATTAAATAAATTATTTTTGTCCCTCTAAATAGAGGACCTATTACTAAAATTAAAATTTTTATGATGAAGCAATCATTTTTTTCTGGACTATTAATAGTTGCGATGGCATTTTTCGCAGTGAGCTGTGCAACTGAAGGAGCTGCTGATAATGCAGATACTGCTAAGACTGATGTTAAAACTGAAGAAAGAGCAGCAACACCAACAAATACAGCTGCACCTAAACCAACTGCTGAAGCTGCAGCTCCAACTGGACCAACAACAGTTATGGATTTTGATGCAACTGAATTCGATTTTGGATTAGTTGATGAAGGTGAAAAAGTATCTCATACTTACAACTTCAAAAACACTGGCTCAGAGCCTTTAATTCTTTCAAACGCGAAAGGATCTTGTGGATGTACTGTTCCTAAATGGCCAAAAGAACCAATTGCACCAGGAGAATCAGGTGTAATCACTGTAGAGTTTAACTCTAAAAACAAAAAAGGTAAGCGTAACCAGAAAGTAACGATTACTGCTAATACTGATCCAGCTCAGACTTTTATTTACCTTAAAGGTGAAGTAAAGCCTAAGCCAACGGATGAAGCTACTTCTGCTCCAGCTCAATAATATTTATTGTAGCTTAGCAAAAACTTTAAAGCCTGTATATTGTCTTCAATATACAGGCTTTATTAATTTTGTATCAACCTATGAAAAATTACCTTTCTTTAGTAAAATTTAGCCACACTATTTTTGCACTACCTTTTGCAATTTTAGGCTTCTTTTTAGGGGTGAATACTGATCCTAACTACTTTGATTTCAAACTCTTTGCTTACATTTTATTATGTATGCTTTTCGCAAGAAATGCTGCCATGGCTTTCAATAGATACATTGATAGAGCAATTGATGCTAATAATCCTAGAACTGCAGAAAGAGAAATTCCTTCTGGTCTCATCAAACCTACAAACGCATTAATCTTTGTCATCGTCAATTGTGTTTTCTTTGTGTTTACAAGCTTCTTGATTAATAAGCTTTGCTTTTTACTTTCTCCAATAGCTTTGATTATTATCCTTGGTTACAGTTATACAAAAAGATTTTCTGCTTTATGTCATTTTGTATTGGGTTTAGGCCTAGCCTTAGCACCTATAGGAGCATTCCTTGCTGTAACTGGTCAATTTGGCTTAGCTCCTGTTTTATATGGTTTAGCGGTCTTAACATGGGTGTCCGGATTTGATATTATTTATGCTTTACAGGATGAAGACTTTGATAAATCAATGAATTTAAAGTCTGTCCCAGTAATTTTGGGAAGAAAGAATGCAATGAAGTTGTCAAGTGTTTTACATGTTTTGACTGGGACATTATTAGTTCTTGCAGGATACTTGATTTCTGCTCAATTCGAGCAGTTGTTTTGGATACATTGGTCTGGAGCATTTATTTTTATTGGCTTATTAATTTATCAACATTTCATCATTTCTCCCCAAGATTTGAGTAAAGTCAATTTAGCATTTTTCACCACCAATGGAATTGCTAGTATATTATTTGGTTTTTTGGTGGTCTTTGATTTTTATTTCTGAAAGCATACATATTTATTATTGTAATATATTGGCATGATTTTTTGGGCGTAAAGGTGTTAAACTTATTATGAATTTTTGTAATACAAACACTCATGGACTACCAAAAATTTGGGACGCTTATCTTATTCCTCTTATTCAATAGCTTTGCTGCTCATGCTGAATTTCAAGATGACATCATTGAAGAAGAAGAATTTCTCATTGAAATTACTGATTGCGAAGGCTTAGCAGACTTATGCTTAGACATTTCTCTTGGAGAAAGCCAATATTATACCTTATTGGTGAATGGAGAAGCTTACACAGGAATGGTGAGTGGATGCAATTTTGATACTACTTACGCTTATAGTTATGCTAATCTAACCGGACAAGGGAATCTTGG
>CALDYJ010000180.1 GCA_937941095.1 uncultured Saprospiraceae bacterium
TCTACTCGATATTCTTTTACCTTAAAAGTCTTAGGATCAATTTGAGCTAAATTATTAGCATTTACGATGTAGGAGATTATAGTCTCTCCATTAGACATGCTGGTTTTTTGATCAATGGAGAGGGTCGCTATGTTATTAGCATGTTCGAAAAACATAAAGCGTTCTACGTTTTGAGATGGGTACGCTTGGCCTAGGGTATCATATACCATTGCAGCATACCAGATGCTTTTGTCTAAGTTTGTTTGTGCGCTTATCATACCGGCATGGGAAAGAATAACGATTAGGGCGATTAGTAATTTCTTGCTCATTTTTTTTGTTTAATTGTTTTGCTAAACTAAGATACATAAATATGTTATGCTCTTCGGGCTCAATGGTCATGATCCTCTTCCATCAATTGTTTAAAAGCCCTAAGGCTTAACTGATTGCTTAATCAGTACCCTAAAACTATTTTATTCATATTCACTTTTAAAATTGATTCCTTCAGCCACAATATCCTCCACCATAAGAAAAGACCATATTCGGCTGCCATTGATTTTTCTTTCCATAAAACATGCGCGCACATGGCTGCCCTTCTTTAAAGCCATTGTTTTTAAAAAATCGAATTCCTGCTTCATTTTCTACAGGGATCAAACTACGTCTACCTTTTTCAGCATGTTTTAATTTGAGCAAAGCAATGCCCACTTCCTCATTTACCGCCAGTACTAATCCTCTAGCAAAATCTGGCAAATAAAAACCAAGCAATTCATTTTCTTCGTTGAAAGAAGCAAATCCTGTTTTGTAGAATTTACGGATTAAATGGCTTCTATCTTCATTATTTACTTTTTGATCTAAACAAGACAAGGCTTCTAAATCCGAATCAAGGATCTTTCTAATCGAATCTTCGGCTTGGTAGGTATAGGACCTTTCTGTGTCAAAGCATAAATACTGAGTCATGGATTCGAAGCCTAGCTTTTTGTACACGGGTTCTCCTAGGGCGGTGGCTATTAGGAGTTGTGTTTCACAAGCTTTAGCTTTTGCAAAATCGCGAAGGTATTTTGTCATTTCAAAGCCGAGCCCTTTTCTTCTATACTTTTCTGAAATGATGATGTTGGCCAGCCAAGCGACTTTACCTTTCAGAAAAAGATTGCCGGTCCCGATGATTTGCTCTTCATGGTACATGCCAAAAGCATAATAATAATCATGATTCAAATAGTCTTTGGTGAATGCTTCATAGTCAAAATCCCAATCCAATGGCTTTAGTTTATTCAAACCAAGTACATCTCCTTCTTGAATAGCTTTTATGATGGTCTTTGTTTTCATGAATGCTCGGCAAATTTCAAATCACCTTTTTTTTCTTTTCTTATTTTGTTTTTTATCGCCACGTGTGAGTGGCTTTTTATATTTTTCTTTGAGTACTTCTTTACGGCTCTTTCGTTTTGTTTTTTCTCTATTATTTCTAGCTGATTTTTCATGAAAAGACTTCCCAATTCTTACGTCCGTATTTTCTTCGTTCTTTCCTTTGGGAGCTGCTAAGCTCTGAATCTCTTGCGGAGTCAATTGATTAGAAAGCTCTACTTCGGCAGGGATTTCTTTCATGGGGATCTTGTAATTCATCAAGCCTTCTATTGCCTCTTTTAATTCGAGTTCTTTTTCGGAATAAAACAAAATGGCTTTTCCTAATTCTTCTGCTCTACCTGTTCTACCTATTCGGTGAATGTGATTTTCTGGATAGAAGGAAGTATCGAAACTGATGACCGTAGATACTTTTTCGATGTCTATCCCACGTGCTATCACATCGGTGGCAATTAAGATTCTACTGCTGCCTTCTTCAAATTTTTCTATGGATTTGGTTCTGTGGTTTTGTTCTTTCCTAGCATGAATGACAGAAACTTCGGAATCAAAATCTAAGTGTTCAAACAATAAATCAGCATTGGCCTTAGTGGCAACAAAGACAAGGACCTTATTAAATTCTTCTTTATCCTTCAACAAATGATTAAGCAAATCAGCTTTGCTGTAAAAATTGGGAACCGCATAAGCTTCTTGGCTAATGTTTTCCAATGGGGTGCCGCTGATAGAAATGGTCTCCTTGACAGGATTGAGCAAAAAATCATCCATTAACTCCTCCACGTAAGGAGTCATGGTGGCAGAAAAAAGTAGGTTTTGTCTTTTTGTAGGTAAATATTCAAAGATGTTTTTTAATTGGGTTTTGAAACCAAAATCCAACATGATGTCTACTTCATCTATCACCAATTTTTTGATGGACTTCAGACGTAAGACATGCGTAAGGGCAAGGTCATACAATCGCCTTGGCGTAGCCACCAAAATATCCAATCCTTCAGCAATGGCTTTCTTTTGGGTATTGATGTTTGTTCCACCATAAGCGCCGGCGACTCTAATGCTCAGATAAGGAATTAATTTTTGGATTTCCTCTACAATTTGAATGACGAGTTCCCTGGTTGGCACCAAAATCAAAACCCTTGGATGTAATTGCTCTGAATATTTTAAATCTTGGAGGATGGGCAATAAATAAGCCAAGGTTTTACCTGTACCAGTTTGTGCAATGCCTACAAAATCTCTTCCTGCCAGAATGGTCGAATAAGCAGCTACCTGTATTGGTGTAGGCTTGTCAAAGCCCAATTCGTCAAGGGCATTATACAACTGCTTTTTAATTTTAAAATCTTCGAAGCTATTCATTGTACAAAGTAATCAAGAATTAGCTTCTTGTGCACAGATTCTACTGATTATTTTTTGCCTAAGCGCTTTGTTGCCTGTATGTGGGTCGCTTAGGAGGTTAAAAATAGCTTCATTTTGATCTGCTATTTTATTTTTATTTACCCGTATCTTAGGCTCATGAAAATAGCACTTTGCAGCATTGGTTCAAGAGGAGATGTTCAGCCTTTTTTAATTCTTGCCGAATTCCTTGGCCGGGAAGGTCATGAGGTTAGGATTTCTTCAGCCAAGATGTATGAATCGCTTGCCGCAAAATATGAGGTAAATTACTTTCCTTTTGAAGGCGATTATGCTTCTATCATGGATGATAAAGCACTAAAGAAAAAAATTGGCCGCAATCCTTTTGCCTTAAGTAAAGCACTAAAAGAACAAGTTTATCCCATCATCGAAAATTCTTTGGAAACTTTTTATGATTTATTGACATGGTCTGATGTCATGCTTTATCACCCTAAAACCATGATGGATGGCATCGCAGCAGCACAAAAACACAAATTGATAAAGGCATATGTAGTGCCCTTATTTACAGCAACCAAAAAGTTTAGTAATCCCATCATTTCATTTTTACCTCTGCCTTCATTTCTAAATAAGCTTTCTTATAAATTTGTGTACCTTTTAATGAATTCCTTAAGTAAGCCCGTCAAAAATTTTAGGGCAAAACATGCTTTGCCAAAAAGCAAAGGCCTGCTCGATACGCCTGTTCTTTATGGGATAAGTCCTTCATTTATCACTAAACCGCAAGATTACCCGAGTGATCATCTTTATACGGGTTTTTGGTTAAACGAACACAAGGAGCAAAGCCTTCCTACAGCAGTCACCGACTTCATGTCTGCTCAAGGGCCTACTTTAATCATCACTTTTGGCAGCATGCCCTATCAATCAAAAATAGACATCAATGATTTTGTGCAGGCCATCTTAGGGGAGCACAAGCTGAAGATTTTAATCGTTAGAGGCTGGGGTTTAAGAGAAGTAAAAATCAAGGATGGTCCAAAGGTGATGAGCATTGAATCTGCTCCTTTTGAATTGCTCTTCCCTTTGGCAAATTACATCATTCATCATGGTGGAGCTGGAACAACGGCTACCGCTTTAAAAGCAGGACTTCCTCAAATGATTTGTCCTGTGCTGCACCCTTTTGGTGATCAATATTTCTGGGGAAAGCAAATCGAAAAGAAAAAAATAGGCCCAAAGCCAATTCCGCTCAAAAAATTAAGCATTCAAAATATGTTAGATGGATTAGCTGTATTATGCCAAAAAGAAATCGAACAAAATGCAAAAGACTTAAAGAATAAATTAGCTGAGGAAAATGGTCTAGCTATGGTAAAAAATTTCATAGAAAATCATTACTAGTATATTACGCTAAACTTTTAAGCTTAACTCATTTTTTATACTTGCTTTCAATTGCTTTGAGCGCGCAATAATACCCAGCATCAAAACACTTATTTCTAGCATGGACTACATCTTTGCTGTAAGTCTTTTAGAATTGCTTGATTAAATCTGAGGGCTGAGGGCGGATCCTATAATTGCTTGTCAAATCGGAATAAACAATTTTACCTTTTTCATCTGTAAGTATGATGGTAGGCAGGACTGTATCACTGTCATAGCCCAATACTTGAATGCCAAGGGGCAATCCGTTTTTAGCAAAGATGTTTAATTGCTTGGCTACAGCATTGTCTACATCGATTAAGAACTTAAAGCCTACATCAAATCTTTTTGCTATGCGCTTTGTATGTTTATGCGATTGCGGGCTGATCAAATTAGTTTGAATGCCTTTAGCTTCCAAAGCTTTATATTCTTCTGCCATTTCTTTTACTTGTGCCACACAGAGTGGACACCAATTTCCTCTATAAAAAAGTAAAATGTTTTTATTACCCAGAAAAGATGCTGAACTGATCACCTTGCCATGCTCATTTTCAAAGCTTAGAAGGGGTAAGGTTTTACCCACTTTTAATGAGTCACTGGATCTGTCATTAAATACAGAGTACCATTTCAAATATAATAACCAAAAAAGCGCTAAGATAAAGCCTAGCCCAGCCATCGGTTCTGCCTCTTTTGTAAAAAATGCGTAGGCCAAGATCATGACTCCCAAAACTATAAATATGGTATATGTATTCAAATGAGCTGAGGTTCTCGCGACATCGGTCAAAAAAAGTTTTGCCAAAAACATCAGCATGGGCAAAGCACATAAAACTAGTCCCAAAGCTGCTAAATGGAACGCATGAAGGTATTGATCGAAAGCAATCCCTAATCCAATCAAGCAAAGTAAAGGAAAGGTGCTGATAAATATTGATTTGAGCATCTGATTTAAGTTAGTATATGCTAAGGTATTGATAATGATGCTAAAGAAATGTCGTCCACCCCATTCTTTCCTTTCAACCGAAAAAAAACCGCCTTCATCGGGATCTCCTTTCAAATGCAACATTCCTCCTTTACTTTTGTCATTAAGAAAAACAATGAAAATGAAATCAATAATTACCATCTTCAGCTTATTAGTCCTAAATAGTGTGCTCTTCGCTCAAGACCTCAGCGGAAACATCCAAGACGACAATGGAAGCGCCATTTTTTTTGCCACAGTTGCCCTGTATAACCAATCAGACAGTACCCTTGTAAAAGGGGAAACCACCGATGAAAACGGTGAGTTTAAAATGAAAAACATTGCTGATGGCAAGTATTATTTGGTGGCGAGTATGCTAGGTTATGAAGAGGCCACTTATGAAAACATCAATTATCCTAATCCCAAAGAAAGAAAGATCAACTTGAGCCTAAAAACTGAAGCAACTACCCTCTCCACTGTTGAAGTTACTGCTAAAGTACCTTTGCTTGAGCAACAAGCAGATAAATTGATTGTCAATGTTTCTGACAACATCACCAATACATCAGGAAGTTTATTAGACGTTATGAAAAAAGTCCCGGGTATGGTGGTCGTCAATGACAGGCTTTCACTGGCAGGTGCTGGTTCTCCAACCATCTACCTAAACGGAAAAAGTACGCAATACATGGATGTACAATCTTTATTGAAAGATATGCCAGGCGACAACATCAAAAAAGTAGAAATTATCCACCAACCTGGTGCAGAATATGAAGCAGCAGGAAGTGGACCGATCATAAACATCGTCCTTAAGAAAAATGCCTTATTCGGAACCAACGGTTCATTTAATGTAGGTGCCGGCAAAGGACAAATCTGGGATTATACAACAGGTATAAATTTGAGCCACTATGAAGGTAAATTTAACATCATGGGCGGTTTAGGCTTTAGCCAAAATGCATGGGTAGATGAACTTAATTTAGTCAGAAGGTTGACTAACATTTCAGACAATGTAGATGGCACTTACACTCAAAAAAACCTCGACATTGCCAAACCAGTTACCTATAGAGGAAATGTAAGAATGGATTATGACCTAACAAAAAAACATCGCATTGGATTAGAAGCTAAATACTACAACAATAAGAACAAAAGAGTTGCTGAAAACAACACAGATGTGGTGTTGACGAATACCAGCAATCAAGATTATTCATTAAGCACCGACAATGAAATCGATCGCTCTTGGAACTATACTTCAATCAATCCTTACTATATTTTCGAAATTGATACTGCTGGCCAGCAGCTTGACTTTGATGTCAACTTTGCAAAGTACAACAGAGATGGCTTCAACCTCTTGAAGACTTCTAACAACATCGATGAGCGCATTGATCAACAAAGATACAATCAACCTGGAGTAAATGACATTTTTGCTACTGCCTTGGATTACACAAAACCATTCAACAAGCATTTAACTTTGAAGGCGGGTTTAAAATACTCGATGGCAGATTTGGACAATGACCTTCAATCCACTTATTTGGATCAAGAAGGAAACTGGCAAAACAATAGCAATCAAAGCAATCACTATTTATTCTCTGAAACCATTTATGCTGCTTATTCTAAGTTAAATTGGATGGCTGGGGAGTGGTCTGGAACTGCGGGGCTTAGGTATGAAAAAAGTGAATCCGAAGGAGAATCTTTGACGGTAGATTCTACCTTAAGCAGAACCATAGAAAAAGTCTTTCCAAGTTTTAGCTTATCAAGAAAATTGGGCAGCAAGCTGCAATCAACTTTGGCTTACAGCTATAGAATAGAAAGACCTAGGTATTCTTCCTTAAATCCTTTTGTTTATTATCTAGACCCATTTACCTATGAACAAGGGAATCCAAACCTTAGACCTGAACTGACACATAGTGCTAAATTTACCTTGGCCTATGAAGGCCAGCCGTTCTTTAATGTAGAGTATAAAAGATCAAAAGATGCCATCGTAGAAGTAACCAGTCAAGAAGCAGATTCAGAAGAGGCATTCAAAACGGACATCAACTTTGACGAACAAAATAGGTTTAATGTTTCTCTATTTTTTCCATTGAGTTTTATAAAAGGCCTTGATGGCTATGGAGGAGTTATCGTTTCACACAATGAATACAATTCCTTTTACCTAGAAAATAACTTTGATAGAAGTAAGTGGAATACGACCGCTTTTTTACAAGCAGAATTTAAGTTACCTTGGGACATTAATGCTGAAGTAGGCGGTTGGTTTACCAG
Organism: uncultured Saprospiraceae bacterium; assembly: GCA_937941095.1. Lineage (GTDB taxonomy): Bacteria > Bacteroidota > Bacteroidia > Chitinophagales > Saprospiraceae > JALZVN01. The sequence continues at coordinate 7,268 of CALDYJ010000180.1, forward strand.
TAGCAATCAGGAAGGCATCTTCCAATCTGAATATTTATATGGAACAAGTGCTGGAATTTCAAAAAAATTCTTAGACAACAAAGCCAAGTTAAGCCTAGGTATAGAAGATTTTGCCAATCGATTTTGGTATGCAAACGTAGATTACCAACAAGACATGGACATTTCAAGTTTGTGGCAAGCACCAGTAGTGAATGCAAGGTTTTCGTATAAATTTGGAAACCAACATTTAAACAAAAAAAGCAAAAGAAATGGTAGTGCCTCTGAAGAAATTGAGCGGGCTCAACAAGACAACTAATGAAGGATACAAGTTTAAATAAATCTGATCGCTATCTCATCTTTTTATTTTACCTCATAGCCATACCTGTTACAATCAGTGGCTATGATTATAGCAAGGGTTTATTTGTTCCATTTGCTGACACCATCGTTTATGTTTTATTTTCTTTTTTGGTATCCTATATAATTGTTTACAAATTTTTTCCGTTTTTTTTTCCGAAGAAAAAGATAATGCTCTTATTCCTCACAGTAGTACCATTCATGGCTATTATGGGCATTCTTGAAATTGCATCCTATCGATGGATAACAAATTCAGACTTGACTAAACTATATAGTTTCGAATCCATTTATTGGGGCATTACGACCAGTGCAGAAAATGCAGGTATTTTAATCGGGATTCTATTAGGAAAGAAATTTTATGATGCTCAAATCGACATTCAAAAGAAAGAAAAAGAAAAGAAAGAAAGTGAGTTAAGATTACTAAAAGAACAAATCGATCCTCACTTTTTATTTAACAACCTCAATACGGTAGATTCATTAATAGATTCTAATCCAAGTGTTGCTAAGGAATACTTGAACCAATTGGCTAAGATGTATCGCTACTTGATTAGAACAAAAGACGATGATGTGGTTGGATTAGAAGAAGAACTAATTTTTACAAAAAACTACATTTACCTGATCGAAAAAAGATTTGGATCTGCTTTTAAATTTGAAATAAATCAAAAGATTGATTTAGATTCAAAACTTATTCCACCAGCGGCTCTACAATCTGTATTAGAAAATGTCGTCAAGCACAACGCAGCAAGTGTAGAAGAACCCATTTTAAGCAAAATTACAATTGATGCCGCTAACATCACCATCACCAATGATTTTAGAAAAAAACCATCAAGCGCAGATAACCATGGAACAGGCTTGTTGAACTTAAAAACTAGGTACAGCTATTTAACTGATCAAAAAATCATCATAGATAAGGGGCAAGATTATTTTAAAATTGTTTTACCAGTTTTAAATTTAATAGAGAATGAAAATATTAATATTTGAAGATGAAATTCCAGCGTATGAAAAATTACGTGCTCACATAGAAAATACGCTACCGAATGCAGAGTACTTAGGTTGGGCAAGATCCATCCATGAGGCCAAATTACTTCTCAACAAACACCAACAAATAGATTTAATCTTCTCTGACATAGAATTATTAGATGGTAAAAGTTTAAGTGTATTTGAAGAAATCAAAGTAAATTGTCCCATCATCTTTTGTACAGCCTTCGACCAATATTTATTGCAAGCCTTTAAAACAAATGGTATTGCTTATCTTTTAAAACCTTACGATAAAACTAGTTTTGATGAAGCCCTAGGTAAATATAAATCCTTATTTAAAACTTCTAAAAAGAAATTAGATCCAGGTTTGATATCTGAATTAAAACTCATTTTGGAATCCGAAAGAGAATCTTATAAAACTCGTTTTAGCATAAAGAAAAAAGGTGGCATCAAATTACTAAGTGTTAATGACATCATATGTATTCAGGCGAATGGTGATTTTTGTTTTGCAAATGATGTGAAAAGGGAAAAACACATCATCAACTCTTCTTTGAGTCTAGTAGAAAACAAATTGAATCCAAAACAATTTTTTCGCATAAACAGAAGTGAAATAATCAATATAGACTGCATAGAAAAGATTGAAGCTTCTTTTAAAAATAAATTGGCCATCAAAATGAAAGCTTTTGATGAGACCCTTTACACCAGCTCAAGCAAAACAAAATCTTTTAGAGCATGGTTGGACAAATCTTAAGCCTCTAAAAAAATGGCTATCAAGAAAACCTTGATAGCACATTAAAAAATTCAATTAGATTTTGTGTGCCTTCATAGTGTGAGGGATAAACCTAAGGCAGCAAATGAAGCTTTGTTGCTATTACAAAATAATAGCCATTTTTATTCATCAGCTTATGAATTTTTTACTTTCTGGGGAAAAACTTAATGTATGACATAGGTACAAAAATATATCGAAAAATAGAATTTATACGAGCGTTAAATTGAAATAAATTTGTTTGAACAATTACTATGAAAAATATAAATATGATAGAATAACTATTACAACAATTCCTGCGCCAACAGGCTTAACCCATTGATAAGGAGTTATATCTACTTCTTTAGTATAAGGTAAATCAAAAGCAGTTTTCCTTGGTTGTATCAATCCAATGACCAACATAATTGCTACATTCATCAGAAACAAAATAGCCATCACATGTAAAAAATGGGGATAGATTTCTTGGTAAGCTTCAGTACCCTCTTCCCCATTGAAGTAAGGTTTTAAAACAAACTGACTAATGGAATATAAAACTGCTCCCAAAATTATCGCAATCTTTGCAGCAATGGCAGGAACATATTTCGTAAGATAACCCACCACAATAATCGTCAAAATTGGAATGCTGTAACAACCATTAACCTCTTGCAAATAGCCAAACAGACCATCAGGTGCATTGGCAATAAAAGGAGCAATAATCATAGATAGAATGGCTAGGATTATTCCAAATTGCTTTCCTTTTCTTACAACTTGTTGATCTGTTGCTTCTTTATTAAAGTGTTCTTTGTAAATGTCTAAACCAAAAAGGGTTACAGAGCTGTTTAAAGCCGAATTAAAAGAACTTAATATGGCTCCAAATAAAACCGCTGCAAAGAAACCCAACAAACCGACTGGCAAAACTGTTTTTACCAATTCTGGGTACGCTTGATCAGCTATTTCTAAGTTGTCTTTAAAAATGTAATAAGCAATCATGCCTGGAATTACTAAAATCAAAGGCCCTAGTATCTTAAAACCTGCCGCTAATAGAAGTCCTTTCTGTCCTTCTTTGAGGTTTTTTGCCGCTAAGGCTCGCTGAATAATGGCTTGATTAGTTCCCCAATAAAACAATTGAACCAACATCATTCCTGTAAAGATCGTCGAAAATGGAACTGATGCTTTTGGTCCACCTATGGCGTTAAATCTTTCAGGCGCATCAGCGTACAAGTTTGATAAACCTGTAAAAACAGAACCGTCACCAATGTGCATTAAACCAAAAACCGTGATCATAATACCACCAATCAATAAACCAACAGCATTTATACTATCAGATATCGCCACAGCTTTTAATCCACCGAAGACAGCGTAAATTGAACCGATGATGCCTATCCCCCAAACACAAATCCAAAGGGCTGCTGTATGGCTAATGCCAAGTGCTTCAGGTACATCAAACATAGTAACCAAGGCCAGCGAACCAGAATATAAAACGATGGGTAAAAAGACCACCACATAACCTGATAAAAACAAAGCAGAAGCTATGGTTTTTGTCATGGTATCATACCTCGTTTCTAAAAATTGAGGTACC
>CALDYJ010000181.1 GCA_937941095.1 uncultured Saprospiraceae bacterium
TACGACAGGATCTTCTCCAGGTTTTTGAGTCGTAACTATATAAATATACACATCCGTTGGACATTCTGTATCGTTGATTCTCCCATCCCAACCGACATCATTGTTGTCATTGTCATAAACTAAATTACCCCATCGATCATAAATCCTCAAATCGATTACCTGCACATCTCCTTTTCTAATGACATTAAATATTCTGTTTTCAGTGCTGCCAGAAGCTCCGGGTGTAAAGATGTTTGGATACAAGACTTCAGCAGGCTTGATTACCAAAGTTATTGAAGGTCCTTCAATGGTACATCCATCAACAGAAGTTACCTCAACAGAATATGTATTTGATTCCGTGTTATCAACTGGAGTTACGGTGAAAGAAACAGGATTAGCATCTCCGAAATTTAAACCATTAGCATCAGACCATGCTACACTTCCGATATTGCTCCCTTCTAAAGTTAAAACAACTTCTTCTCCTTGATTGTAACACACAGTATCTGGTTCAGCAGAAATGAATAAATTAAGTGGCACACTTAAGACACTTACAGAAACTTGAGTCGTTGCACTAGAACAGCCAAATTCATCTTCGTAAGTAACCATATAAGTACTTGATGTGCCAGGTCTTACTTCTAGATTAGGGCCAAAATCAATGACAGATCCACCTTGTGTCCAAGTGTAATTTCCACCACTAGGGCTTCCATTTGCATTAAGATCTACACTCTCTCCTTGACAAATCGTTACATTCTCAATGTTGTCTAAAGTGACAACAGGTATTGGATTGATTGTATGTGATTCCATCAATGGAGGACAAATCCCATCATCGATCGTTACAGAATAGGTAACAGATTGTGCAGGCATAATCGTGATTGGTTGAGCTGCACTTGTGTTTAAATTTGGATCAAATGGGTCTGATGACCATGTATATACAGTATTAGCCTGTTCAATTCCATTTAATAAAATTGAATCTCCAGGACAAGCTGTATCTCCAGGAAATTGAACATCTGGAGGTGCTGATACACTGACAGTGACCATTCCCATTGCTGGACATTCATCATCTAAAGTTGCTGTAAAAGAGTAAGTCGTTGCTGTAGATGGACTAACGGTTGGATTAGGACAATCTAAACAACTTAAATCATCATTTTCCATCCATTCCCAAGTAACATCATTTGGATCTACTACTTGACCATCTTTTGTAACTTCAATTTGAATTTCTACAGATTCTCCTTGACATATTTCTGGAGTATTATTGGTAAATTCCAACACTGGAATTACTATGACTTCAACTACCGTTTCGCCTTGACAAGCCCCATTATTTACCAATCTTGTATATTCTTTTGTTTCTGATGCTATGATCACCATATTGTAAAGCGAATCCGGTGTTTCATAATCTTGTTCTAAAGCTGCATCCCATTCGAAGACTATATTCGGATATTCTGCTTCTTCATAAGTTGGACTTGTTAATTGAACCGTATCACCAACACAGGCTGGCTGTGGATCAGCGACTAAAGTCATGTTAGCTGGCAAAGAATCAACTTGAACAAATACGCTATCAGTATGTGAACAATTTCCATTTACACTAGTAGCATAATAGGTAATGACATTGTTAGGGCTTACAGTAATTGGATTCATCGTAGAACTAAAACTTCCATCACTAGAGGTCCATTCAATCATACCAGCTGGTGGTGAAACCAAAGCATTTAAAGTTATTTGATCACCGACACATATCGCTAAACTATCTTCAAGGATGTCTACATCATTAGCAATCATATTGATGGCAACTTCAACAGGATCTAAACAACTGGCAGTTAAAGTAATTATTCCAGATTGGGTGACAAACAATTCAGCGTTTGGCGCTGAAGGATCTGTTATATTATCAGAAGGAAACCAATTGTAAGAAACTCCATCCATGTTTGTGTTATTGCCAATTGTTACAAAGTCATTTTGACAAGCAACTATGCTTTGCGGTAAGTCTAACAAAAATGGTTGAGCAACAAGTACTGTTACTTCATCAGAACCTGGTAAATCACAAGTTCCACCTAAAACTTCTATGGTGTAAACAGTATTTACTAATGGCGAAACAGTGACTGCATTAGTATCTGAGATTTCTACCCCTCCTGCATACCAAGTATAATCGATGCCATCTTCAATTGGTACACTTAATGTTTCCATGTCTCCAAAACAAATGGAGATTTCATCTTCTGGAAAATCGATTGAAGGTCCAGCTCCACCGAAGACTTCTACAATCAAAGTATCCGAAATGTCGCATCCATTAATATCCACGATTACTTCATAAATTCCTGCTTGAGCCGTAGTTGGAGATAAGGTAGCTGTGTTGCCGTTTCCAGTTGGTGAAATGTTTAAACCCCCTGCATTTACGTTGTAAACACCAGGCCCATAATCTATTCCAAAGTTTAAATCAATAGGTCCGTTTTGTTGGCAAAGACTAATGGTATCACCGAGCTCTAATTCATAAACAGTAACTGTAACGTTTACTACCTCTACTTGATTAAATTGATAAAGCGTGGCACCATAGGTAGTGCTCATTGTCGGAGAAGCAAAGGTTCCCAAACTTGAGTTGCTACTTAGCGTAGATGAAGGAGACCATCTTACCGAATCAATACCTGGAGCATCAATTAACAAAAACACCGAATCTCCTGGGCATATTGCTGCATCACCGTTGATCACTTGATAATCAATCTGGCCAAATGAAATTGTATTCATCAAGACCATCATTAAAAATGGGATATAAAATCTCATATAATTACTTCGATTAAGTTTAATAGGATAAATCGTCCAAAAATAGCTAAAATCTCTCATATATAATGCGACTTACATTCCATTAATTATACTCTGACTTTGAAATTACATAAAGTCTAATTAATCAAGCCTTTACGCAATAATTTCTAAGGCCTTAATTTAGGCTTAAACTTGCATTTCCTTACTTTTAGACCGAAGGATTCGATTATTTAAAACACCATTAAACGGTTTGACCAATAAAGCCTGCAAACCATAACAAAATCCTCCAATCAAAAGTCCACAGAATGCTCCTGCTAATACATCAACTAGAAAATGTTGAACTAAATAAATTCGGGAAATTCCTATTAATAAGGCCACTATACCTAGCCCAAAATTCAGTATTCTTCCTTTATTCAACGAAAGAGCAAGAAAGCTAAATAAGGCAAAAGCAGACATGGTATGACCAGATGGAAAACTACTTGGACCTGTTAACAATACAATCCCTTCAACAGTCTCAATTTGATTCCAGGTGCCATGCTTATTGAAATAATCAAATGGTCTTGCTTGTAAAAAAGCTCCCTTTAGTCCTAAACTTAAAATTCCAACCAATAGCCCAAGTATTGGGATCATTAATGCTTTTCTGAAGCGAACAAAAAGTAATAAAATTAATGCGAGTACATAAGAGATATGCTCCCCTATTTTTGTGATGAATGTGAAGAAGCCGTTTAAGCCCTTAGTCCTTCTTTCACTAAAAAACAATATAGCATCCCCTTTATCAATTTGAGATAATACAATAAGTCCTAGTATAAAAAAAAAGAAGATAATTCCATAGAAGTATATATTCTGTTTTAAGACTGAGGAAATTTTTTGTTGTTTATTCAAAATTTAGCTTTCAGCTAATTAACGAAAAAAACTAGACATCTTTTCTGCAAGCTTAGAAAATGCAGTCAAATCAATAGTTGCGGACTCATTCATTGCTTTGTATGTTATAACAGTTCCCATTATTCCAATAACAGTTACTGGAATCCAAGCCGCAATACCTGCAGGAAAAACATGAGATTCTGCTAATTTTTCACAAGCCATTGTCATCACAATGAAAATCACGAAGAATCCGACAGATACCAAAATTGGATAGCCAAATCCCCCTTTTCTGACTATAGCCCCCATGGGACCACCTATGAACAAGAAAAAGAAACAAATGATGGCATAAGTGATTTTAGTGTGCTTAATGTAAATGTGTTTTACTCTTTTCTCAAGCAATTGAGTCAAAGATCTTTCAGCAGAATTTGCAGCACTTAATATGCTTCGTGCTGAAGATTTAGCTCTACTATAAAGCTGAGGTTTATCCTTTTCTCGAAAGGTATCTGCTAAATAATTTAAGGTATCTAAAACGAGATCTTCTCTTTGTTTTATCTGTTTTAACTTTGGGACTGAGGTACTATTTTTTCGGTTTGCTACTCTTACCGAATCCAGAACTTTTTGTTGTTTTTGTTTGATCTCGCTGACTACTTTATTGTCCTTTAATTGTTCTTCTTTTATTTTCTTATTAGTCTCTTGTTTCGTTGAAGTTTTTTTCTTGACTTTAAATAAACTGGTATCTCTTTTTTTCTCGAAGTAATAATGTTGAAATACGTTTTTATGGAGTTGAGTGTATCGATCATCAATTTTATTGGTCAAAGAATCAGTAGCCACCTTCAACTGATCAATACTCATTACTGATTGGTGGGTTTTAAATAAATCCTTATCTGTTTCATTGATATCAAACTGACCAAGGTCAAAAATGAGTTGATGCTCTTTAAACTTTGTCCTTATGAAAGGATAGGTTTTGTCATTGCTTTTATATGACCTATTGGCTTCTTCACTCCTCAACCCATCGTAAAGATTCATAATAAAATAACGATCATCTTCAGTCATGTACATGTTGCCTCTTGCAGCTGTGATTTGACTCAAACCTTTTGAAGAAGTATTCTTATCATCGTATATTATAATCTCTTCTATTTCTTTTCCATCTTCTCCTTTCTTTCCGATATAGATGGTATACCCCTTAAAGTCATCATTAAACATTCCTTCTTTTAAACTTAGCGTAGGTTTTTGTTTTCTGATGTCGTAAAGCCGTGATTTAAATTGCAAATTCGTTACTGGTATAATGTAATTAGAACAAAGGAAAGAAAAACCACCAATGAATACCGAAATAATGGCTAATGGGAAAAGAACGCGAACAAGTGGCACACCAGCTGACTTAAAACTAGCCAGTTCATAATTTTCAGCCATGCCACCTAAAACCATGACTGAAGAAATCAATATTGCCAAGGGTAAGGCCAGAGGAAACAAAGAAACAAGCAAGTAAGAGATTAATTCGAGGATCATAAATAAGCCTGCTCCTTTGCCCATGATGTCATCTATGTATACCCATAAATATTGCATGGTTAATACAAATAAAGCTATTGTGAAAGTAGCTAAGAAAGGCCCAAAAAATCCTTTTAAAAGTAGTTTATCTATTTTCTTGAACAAAGAATGATTCTATTTATTACACAAGTATACGATCAAAAATAAAAAACGACATGAATAATTAAATTCATGCCGTTTAAAGTTCCTAAAAAATCTTTAAGCGTTGTACAAGATTTTGGTTTTAAACCAATTTTCTTTCGTAAGCACTGTAAAGCGAATATCTTTTAGCATTTTTGGTGGAGGTAATTTCACCCTTTCTGTTTTTGATTTTCGACTTAACGGCTTTTAAAAAGTTCGCACAATTGAGCTTTTTAGATTCTTTTGTTTCTGATTTACTCTTCATCATACAGGGTTTTGTGTTAGAATCAGTAAATGGGTCTCCTCCGAATCTCTCAGCGATGAGCAAATATATATTAAATTTTTAATGTTCCAAGTATTACCAATTTATTTAACGTATTTAATAAAAATTAAAGTATTTTATATTGCACATCTGTTTAACGGCAATAATAAATATTTTATTTTATTAGATTAGCAAAATTCATTTATGAACATTTCTTTTAAAATAGCAAGCTTAGAGCACTTGGACTATCTATTGGAGGGACATAAAGATGCTGCAAAGTGGTTGAAATCCAAAGACTTAGATCATTGGCAGCAATGGCATAATCCTAACCAGACCATGATAGCCGATGTAAAAGATGGGATTTTAAAAAAAGAATTTTATTTGGTCGAAAATGTAAATGCTTTATGTTTAGGTGCTTTTAGGCTAATGAAATCAGACCCAAAATATTGGCCATTAAAAAAAGACAAAGCCTATTACATTCATAATTTTTTCATAAATAGAGCGCATGCTAAGCAAAACATAGGTTCTTCTGTCCTTAAAAAAATTCAATGCCAGGCTGAGATGGAAAACATACAGTACTTTAGATTAGATTGTTTAGCCTCCAATAAGGAACTTTGTAGGTATTATGAATCTCAAGGATTCAAAAAAACAGGCAGGATCTTGGATGGCCGAGTCTTTAATGTACTGTACGAGAAACAATTACATCAAAATCATTAACAATTTAGAATAAGTTTTCTCATTAATAATCAAAAGCTTTGTAACATAATCAAAGTCAAAGCGTCCTTTTAGCAGAATGACAACTGAAGACTTCAAACACCAAATATTACCCATAAAGGATAAGCTTTATCGCTTTTCCCTGAGGATATTGGATAATATTGCAGAAGCTGAAGATGTCGTTCAAGAAGTCATGATTAAAATCTGGAAAGATCGTGATAATCTAGCTAGAATAAACAACCTCGAAGCTTGGTGTATGAGGTTGACTAAAAACTTATCAATTGACAAAAAAAGAAATAAAAATTTTCAGTTGAAAGCAATTCCAGAAAACTATGACATCGCTCAATCAGCAGCAGGTCCTCAAAAACTAGCGGAACTGAGTGATGCAATGGATACAATTGGTAAATTGATACAAGCATTGCCTGAAGGACAGAGGATGGCCATTCAATTAAGAGACATTGAAGGGAAGAGCTACAAAGAAATCGCTGAAATATTGGACATAGATTTAAATAAAGTAAAAGTCGACATCCATAGAGCAAGAACATTTATTAAAAATAAATTAATTAAAGCAGAATCTTATGGCTTATAATAAAATCAAAATTCTTTTAGATAAGTATTGGGATGGCAAAACAAGCATCGAAGAGGAAAATACGCTTAAAAAGTATTTCAACAGTAACAAGGTTGCAGATGATTTAAAGCCTTATAAGTCCTTATTTAATTTTTATGAAGATGCTCAAAATGAATTACCCTCTTCTAAACTTGAAGAATCAATTCTTGAATCAATTGGAGAAACTAAAACAAGAAAACTATCTCCTTGGAAACCATTTTTAAGAACAGCCGCAGCAATTTTACTGCTTGCATTCGGAGGTCTAACAATTTACAACTCAACGCAAAATACTGATTTTAAGCAAGCAGTTGTCTACGATAATCAACCCGAAGATGCACGTAAAGCTCTAGCTGAAGTAAAAGCAGCTCTTGCATTGGTTTCCAACAAGATGGACAAAGGGACAAATAAAGCTGTCCTGGGTATCTCAAAAACAAAAAGCGCAAATAACATTTTTAAACTATTGAATAAATAAACATTTAAAAGATTATTTGCCAACCTTAATTAATAATTTTAAAAAAAAGAATTATGAAATATATACTGTTTTTTCTTTTGATAGGCTTCACAGCAAATTCATATGCTCAAGTTGATGCAATTGATAAATATTTCAGCAAATATGTTGAAGACGACAACTTTACCTCTGTGTTCATTAGCCCAAAAATGTTTGAACTCATCTCTAAAATAGACTTAGATGAGATCGATTCTGATCCAGAAGCAAAACTAGTCATGGATGTTGTTTCAGACTTAAAAGGACTAAGGGTTTTGACAACCGATGTAGACCCAGGACTTAGATACAAAGAAGCAATGGGTTTAATCAATCCTAATGAATACGAAACCTTAATGACTGTAAAAGATGGCAACGAAAACATTCGATTCTGGGTCAAAGATTCTGGAGATATCATTAACGAGTTGTTATTGGTCGTTGGTGGTGATGATGAGTTTGTCTTATTAAGTTTTGTGGGTAACATCGACCTTGCCAAAATATCTAAACTCGCTAACCAAATTGATGTCAAAGGTGCTGAACACCTTGAAAAAATTGGAAACAATTAAATCCCTTTAGTTCATTATTTTTATAAAGCCAAAAGATGAAAAATTATATCGTAGCATTGCTATACATAGGATGTTTATTCCCTCTTGCAAGCCAAGCACAAACCAAAGCTGTAAACCATTTTTACAAAGATTATAAGAAAACTGAAGGAGCACAAAAATTTACCCTTCCTGGATGGATCATTGACCTTGGTGCAGGAATCGGAAAAATGTCTGTTGAATCCGAGGAAGAAAAAGAAATACTTAAGCTGGTAAAAAAGATTAACAAAATAAAAGTGCTAAGTATTGAAGCGGCAGATGAAATCAAACAGAAAGATTTAAACAAACTCTATCGTGGACTAGAAAAAGAATCATTCGAAAAATTAATTCAAGTGAAAGATGGCAATCAAAGAATGAATCTAATGATTCGGGAGAAGAAAGGACGATTGAAAAACTTTGTGCTTGTTGCAAAAGATGAAGGAGAATTTATCTTAGTGAGCATAAAGTCAAAGATATCTATGAACATGCTTAACGCACTTATTAAAAAATTAAATGAAGATTTTGAAGTTGACATGCTAATACCGGAAGAAATATTGGAAGAAAAAGAAGAGAAATTGCAAGTTTAATTCGTTAATCGAAAATTTCAATGCAACCATCGAAATAAAGTGGTACTCTTTAAGGGTGTATTTATATTACATCCATAATCAATAAGCAATCAATTAGAAAGTTTTTTTTATACTAATACATTTCGTGTTTTAATAAATTATGTTGTAGAGCCCCAGCTTTTGCTGGGGCTTTTTTTGTATCCCTAAGATTGTTTACCTTTAATGCGGGGCCACCTAAAAACGAATCTGAGAATGGTATTAAATCCTCTACGAGGTCAAAACACTAATAATTATAGGTGGTTCCCTTTTAAACCAATTAGTATGAAAAATCTCCTTCTTTGCCTATTCGGGCTATTTTTTCTTTTGAATATTTTATCTGCACAACAACCACCTTTTACAAAGGCTAGTGAGCGTATGCATTCATCCAAAGAAAGATCTTTATTAGCAGAAAACTCCCCAATAAATGCGATAGATTTTCACTCAATTGGCCCTACAGTTTTTAGTGGAAGAATCACAGATATTGCTGTTGATGAAAAGGACCCCTCACACTTTTTTGCTGCCTATGCATCAGGTGGCTTATGGTGGACTGAAAATAACGGCACAAGCTTTACCCCTTTGTTTGAAAATGAAACAGTAATGACCATAGGTGATATTGCTGTAAACTGGCAAGACAGTATTATTTGGATAGGGACAGGGGAAGTCAACTCTTCTCGTTCATCATATGCAGGAGTTGGTGTTTACAAAAGTACGGATTGGGGAAAATCATGGAGCTATCAAGGCCTTCCTGAGAGTCACCATACAGCAAGACTTGTCTTACACCCTACTGACAAAAATACAGTTTGGGTGGCCATGCTAGGTCATCTTTATTCGCCAAATAAAGAAAGAGGAATTTTCAAAACTACGGATGGAGGAAAAACATGGAATCAAACTTTATTTGTTGATGAAAATTCTGGTGCAATAGATCTACTGCTAGATCCAACAAATCCTGAAGTCTTATATGCTGCTACCTGGCACAGAGAAAGAAGAGCTTGGAACTTTGTTGAATCAGGACTGGGTTCAGGCATTTACAAAAGCATAGATGGAGGTCAAAACTGGAACAAGTTGAACATTGATGGGGCTGGTTTTCCTAATGGGGAAGGCGTCGGAAGAATTGGCTTGTGCCTTTACAAAAAGGACAATCAAACCGTCCTATATGCTATATTAGATAACTACGATAGAAGACCTGCTAAAAAGAAAAAGAAAAAAGATGATTTAACAAAAGATGCTCTTAGGCAGATGAGCAAAAATGAATTTATAAATTTGCCGAAAGGCAAAGTAGAAAGCTACCTAAACGATAATAATTTTCCAGAAAAATACGATTACGCTAACATCATCAAAATGATGAAATCAGATGTGATTAAACCTTCTGCATTGGTAGAATATATTGAAGATGCAAATCAACTACTTTTTGACACTCCAGTCATTGGGGCAGAAATATATCGCTCAAATGATGAAGGTAAAACTTGGTTTAAAACTCATGAAGATTATTTAGATCAGGTTTATAATTCCTATGGTTATTATTTCGGCCAAATAAGAGTGTCACCTCATAACCCAGATAAAATTTACTTTGCTGGTGTGCCTGTAGTAAGATCGGATGATGGTGGAAAAACGTTTAACAACATCAACGGTGCAAATGTCCATGTAGATCATCATGCATTATGGTGTAATCCAGAAAGAGATAAACACCTCATTTTAGGAAATGATGGCGGGATAAACATTAGTTATGACGATGGAGAAAACTGGATCAAATGCAACTACCCTCCTGTTGGACAATTTTATGCCATAGCTTATGACATGGCAAAACCTTACAACATTTATGGCGGATTACAAGACAATGGTGTTTGGGTCGGATCAAGTAAGTACAAACAATCCACCAGATGGCACAATACAGGACACTATCAATACAAAGAATTACTAGGAGGAGATGGGATGCAGATTCAAATCGACAACAGAGATAACAATACTGTTTATACCGGATTTCAATTCGGCTGGTACTTTAGAGTAAATAAAAATACTAGTGAACAAACGCTCATAAAACCTAAGCATGATCTTGGAGAAAGACCGCTAAGGTTTAATTGGCAAACGCCTATTCACTTATCGGTCCACAATCAAGACATATTATATTTAGGAGCAAACAAATTGTACAGAAGTATGAACCAAGGAAACGATTGGGAAGCCATTTCTGAAGATTTAACCAAAGGAGGTAAAAAAGGAGATGTTGCTTATGGAACCATAACCTGTTTGGATGAATCAGCTGAGCAATTTGGAAAAATAATTGTTGGGACAGATGATGGAAATGTACAACTGACAACTAATGGTGGTAAAGATTGGGTGCAAATAAACAAAGGATTACCTAAGGACATGTGGGTAACGACTGTTTACCTATCCAGACAAGAAGATCAAACCATCTATGCTTCATTAAATGGATATCGCTGGGACGATTTTAATCCTTATTTATTTAAGTCCACAAATGATGGGAAAGATTGGCAAAAGATTGGAACCGATTTACCTATGGAACCGATAAATGTAGTTCATGAAGATCCAAAAAATAAAAACCTTATTTACGTCGGAACCGACAATGGTTTATATATTTCCATGGATGCAGGGAATTCATTTCAACTAATGAATAATGGATTGCCGGCAGTCTCTGTCCATGATGTGGCTGTACACCCAAGAGAGAATGATTTAATCGTAGGAACACATGGCCGCTCTATTTACATTGCTGATGTTTCCTATTTACAAAAAATTGCCGGTGATGGTCAATATGAACCGCTAGTGGTTTATGAAATAGGTACTATTAAAAAACCAAGAGGTCTTGGCTCAAAATGGAACATCTGGACAAGAGATCAAGACAAAACTATGAACATCCCTTTTTATAGTAACAAGGCTGGACAAACTACCATAGAAATTTTAACTGAAAATGGCTTAAGTGTACATCAAGAATCTATAGAAGCGGATAAAGGATTAAATTTTATTCCTTATGATTTTAGCATTAAAAATAAATCCAATGCTAAAAAATTAAAAGATGCTGAAGGTAATCCACTTGATAAATCACCGGATGGAGTATTTTATCTTCCATTAGGTGCTTACACCATAAAAATTAAAAAAGAAAATGTTGTTAAAGAAACTAAGTTTGTTTTTGAATAAAAAAGAATAGCCTTATAAAATCCTTGGGGCAATTATTTGTGATTTCCTTAGGAGTGTTTTTAGGAATCGTTGCTAGTAACATCAATGACAAATTGACATTGAAAAATCAAAAAAAGATTTTTTACAAAACATCTATAATGAGTTTGATCAAAATCACAAAAAGATCACAGATGTTATTGCGTATCTTAGTCAACTATAGAAACTATATAATTTTCAAGAATTCTATTTAAGCTTTACAAATAAGCAGAGAGGTAAAGTCATAACATTTGACTCAGACACTAAATTAATGGATGTGATTCTCGCCATAGATCTTATTGGTTCAGATATTCTTGGAATGGAAAAAGTCTAGAGCTGTCTTATTCTGCCTTTAAGAGAGAAATTGACAAAAAATGATTTAAATAAAATACTCTTTATGGCAATAAATCCGTTCATTGTTAAACGAATTGGCCTATTTTTGGTTTTATAAAGAGTTATATGAATAAATTATACTTTTTACTTTTAATTATCCTGTGCTTTACCTGCAATGAAGACGAAAATCCAGTCATTGTGGAAAGTGAACTACAACCTTATTTTGAGCGTTTTAAGCAAGCTGGAATTGCAAGAGGTGTTAATGTTGATTTTGATGCCATCCCTATAGAAGGAAGAGTAGCCAATTTATTTGATTCAAATGTTAATGGCTGGTGTTCTTTAAATGAAGAAGATCCTAGAGAAATTATAATTGATGATTCCTTTTGGAGTAATGCTAGTGAATTTGACAAAGAATTCATAATTATGCATGAATTAGGTCATTGTTACCTCAACCGCTTACACGATGATTCGATAGATGGTGATGGTAACTGCGTGAGCATTATGCACAGCACAACCGAAACTTGTGTTTTTCCGTATAATGACGATACAAGAGATGCCTATTTAGATGAATTATTTTTACAATAAATTACCCTAATTTAGGTTATATCTTTGTAGCCAACGATAATAACAATAATTTGATCCTGGGTAAATATTTCTACACATTTTTCCTATTAAGCTTTTCTTATTTTTTAGGAGCACAATCTGTATCAGGGTACATCATTAATGAAAACAATGAACCTGTTCCTTATGCCAATGTATTTGTCAAAGAACTTCAAAGTGGAACCACCACTAATTATGAAGGTTACTTTTTTCTCAGTTTAGAACCAGGTGAATATGAGTTTGCTTTTTCATCATTGGGATATGAAACTAAAGTATTGCCCATAATTGTAAAAGATAAAGAAGAAGTCCAAAACAACATATATTTAGTCTCTTCTAGTGTCGAACTAGATGAAATCGTAGTGAAGGCTAATAAGAAAGATCCTGCATATGCCATCATTCAAAAAGTAATCGAAAATAAAAAGAAATATTTGCAGCAAGTAAACAGTTTCAAGTCGAAGGTGTACATAAAATCAAGCGAAATCATAGATGAGAAAGAAAAAAAGAAAAGACTATTAGCTGCAAAACAAAAAAAGGCGAAAGAAGACGAAGAAGAAAAATTAGAGGATGATCCTTTCGAGAAAGCTGAAAAAGAAAAAAAGAAGCTAGCTGATCACCTCAATTTGATGGAGATGGAATTAATTCTAAATTATCAATATCCCAAAAAATTTAAAGAAGAAAGAACTGCCTATAAATTGTATGGTTCTAAAGCTGGTCTTTTCATTCCACAGTTTTCGGAAACTAATTTTAATATTTATCGAAACATGGTAAATATGAAAGGTGTCAATGAAGTACCTGTAATATCACCAATTAGCAAGACCTCTATATTATCTTATAAATACAAACTTATAGAAACCCGGATAGAGGATGGAGTCAGTGTTTCTAAAATAAAAGTTATTCCAAGAAAAAAAGGAAACTCCACTTGTTCTGGTTATTTATACATTAATGATGAACTTCACAATGTTAATCGCCTAGATCTTAACTTTGGAAAAGGGACTTTGCGATTTTTTGATGAATTTAATATAAACCAAAAATATGAAGAAGTAGAAGCAGGTCTTTGGATCCCGATGCTTCAAACATTTACTTACTTCACTAAACAAGGGAAGTATAAATCTTTTAGAGGTGAAACCATTATTAAGTTTTCGGATTATGAAAGCAATTATACTTTTCCTGAAAAGTTTTTCAACAATGAAGTATCAGTCACCACTAAGGAAGCCTATAAAAGAGACAGCCTCTATTGGAAAGCAGTGCGTCCTGAGCCATTAAGCTTAGCTGAACAAAAAGTAGTTTCTTATAGAGACAGTTTAAAAGCGGTAACAGAATCCAAAGAATACCAAGATTCTGTCCAGCTGGAATATAATAAGGTAAAACCCATTGAGGTATTCTGGGAAGGTGTAGGATGGAGAAACAATCTAAAAAAAGAACAGATTTATTTTGGCCCCCTCCCCTCTTTTATGGATTGGGAGGTTATCGGTGGATGGAGATTTGGCCCATGGGGCCAATACTTCAGAAGATTTGAAAATGAAAAAATGATCAGGGTTTTTGGAGGCATAAATTATGGTTTTAAGAACAAAGATTTTACTGGAAATATATTTACATGGCATCGATACAATCCTCGAAAATTAGCTGATGTAGCCTTTGGATGGGATAAGGACTTTGAATCAATTAATTCTAGTGATGCCTACTTAAATCAATTAAAACCATCTCAATACATTCTCACAAAAGAATTTCAAGCACAGCATAAAATTGAATTGGTCAATGGATTGTATCTAGCCACCAATTTTCTTCATGCGGATAGACAATCGGTTAAAGGCTTATTATTAAACAATGAATTGAATGAATTTTTTGAAGAAGATCAACCTCTAGAGTTTGATCCTTATCAAGCATTCATTTCTTATACCACTATATCCTATACCCCTCAGCAAAAATTCATGACAGAACCAAATAGAAAGGTGGTTTTAGGAAGTAAATTTCCAACCTTTTATTTAAGGCACACAAAAGGTTGGAATAAGGTTTTTGGATCTGACATAGATTATGACTTTATGGAAATTGGTTTAAAACACAATGTTACACTAGGAACAATTGGAAATTCTAATTACAGCATTAAGATGGGTAAATTTTTAAACACAAATGATGTTCGATTTGTAGATTTAAAAAGATTTAATCAATCTGCACCTGTCTTATATTCAGATCCAATTAATTCATTTCAACTATTAGATACCTCTTTAACAACGGTAAACTTTTACATAGAAGGACATCACATTCACCATTTCAATGGAGCATTAATAAACAACATTCCTATTGTAAAATTAAGTAGAATTAAAGCTGTAGCTGGTGGAGGATTTTTATGGGTAAAAGATAGTAACATTGCTTACCAAGAACTCTTTGCTGGTTTAGAGCGAACTTTTAAATTAGGAGCAAGGCGTAGATTAAGATTTGGGGTTTATGGGGTTCTTGCAAATTCTAACTTTTCATCCTTTGATTCTGCTTTCAAATTTTCAATAGATGTCATTGATACTTTAGATAAAGATTGGTCTTTCTAAAAAATTTATTTCCTTTTCTTTTATTTATTCAAGGGACTATTCCAAAAAGAATGATTAATTATAAAGACTGTACTAATTAATGAAAATTTTAAAACTGGTATAGTATTCGTACCTTTATAAGATTAAATATATAATCATGAAGTACTTCTTATTAGGTTTCTGTTTAATCCCTTTTTTAATGTTTGCTCAAGTACCAGAAACACCTTCGCACTTAATGACAGAAGAAGAAGAGCAAGAATTAATAATGGGTGATGGCGTTTTAATTGACGAAGAAGTTGACGTTGAATTAGGAGAAATAAATACTATCCAAGAAACGAGAGACTGGGAATCAGTAAATGAACCTTCTTATCAATTATCCTATCCTAAAGATTGGGTCTTGAATCAAGAAGGTATCATGGGAACAACGCTCATCATTTTTTCGCCTTTGGAAGGACCAGATGATGATTTTAAAGAAAATGTCAATTTAGTTGTTCAAGACTTAAAGGGTATGAACATCGACATGGATCAGTACGTCGAAATCTCAGAAGCTCAATTGGAAAACTTAATGACTGATTACAAACCTTTGCTTTCTAAAAGAAGCAAAATGAAAGGTCAGGAGTTTCACCGTTTATCATACAACGCTAAACAAGGCATTTATGATCTTGAATTAGAACAACATTTATACATCGTAAATGAGAAAGCTTATGTACTTACCTTTACAAGAGAAATAGATTCTGGAAAAGAGCTCAAAGAAATTGCTAAACTTATTTTTGAAGGGTTTACGTTTAAAGGCTAATCTTACTCGACCAGCCATTTTCCTAAATATACTTCATATTCGCTAGTTAATTTAAGCACATATACTCCAGCCTGGTTTTGTGGTGGAAGCAAAAATTCATTACCAATTATAGTTTTTTGACTAAATACCTTTTGCCCGTTAATGCTATAAACTTCCAAAGAATAATGCATATCATTTTGAGGTAAGATGATTCTAGCTTGATCGAGCATACTCACCGGATTTGGATTTACAGCCAAACTTGAATTTCTTAAATTTGAAGCAACACTTGTAGCTCCTTCAATTTCGAAAGAAAATGCCTTTTGACAACCAAATACATCTGTAACCACTAAAGAATATACACCTGCTTCTTGCCCAGTAAGTACATTGCTTGTATTGCCATTGTCCCATTCAAACATAAAAGGACCATCACCATCAGTCACGGTGACTGTTATGTTACCTTCTTCATTATTTATATCGGCTGATACTTCCACCCCACTATTAAAAATTCTTGCATCATCCATTAAAGTTTTACAAGTAAATAAAGCAGGTGTAAAACAATCACTGTGATCTCCATCACCTAAATTTCTAGCTTCGACATTAGTTAATCCATTGGCCTCGAATTCAGCCAATGCGACAACTGAATTCATGTAATTAACCTGATCATCTCCTTCACAATACAACATGTAAACTGGAGCCTCAGGTAGCCATTTATAAAGATCATTGTCCTCGAGTACAATTCTCAAACGATGATTTGGATCGTTTTTAAAATTTTCTAAAACGGAATCTTGCAGCATTCGATTAGGTATTGATGGGCATTGGCTGTTAATAAAAGCCATAGAATTGGATCCATCAAATAAAGGAGGAATACTTTTGTCGTATGGAGGTTTAAAAACTTCAGATACCTCATTAAATAAATTTCCATAAACATCTTGATAAGCTAAGAGAACATAAGGTAGATAACCAGGTGTTGGGTAGAACTCATCTTTTATAATAACATCTGCTTGCACACCAGATATATCATAAGGTCCTGACATCGGAACACTTAAAGTTACTTCAAATTCTTCTGAAGCATTTTCTTCTATTTCTTTATGCAAGGCCATGGTTGCATGTCCGCCTTGAGAATAACCAAAGATCATTAGTTGATCATTTAATCTAAAATCAACAAATTCTTGTAAGCTTCTTGCTGCTCGCAGCATGTCTAAACTTGCGGTAGCTTCAGACTTAGCATGTACATACGGATGCAAACCAGGCGAATCTCCCAGCCCAAGATAGTCTGGCAATGCTACACTATATCCTGCTGTTGCAAGCATTAAACCTATATTTAATTCTGCCGACATATAAGATGGCACATCTGTTTTTCCAGCAACAGTTCCATGCTGATAACTTGTTAAGGGTGGTGCGCAACTTATTCCTTGGGGAATGCAAAATGCTCCTGTTGCAATGGTCATATTTCCTCGAGGGTCTGGTGTCTGATAAGTAAGTTTATAAACATCTACTGGGTAATCGATGGAAATAAAAAATTCTGGAATTCCTAAGTTTTGTCTAATGACAAGTAATTCGCCTTCTGAATAGGACTTAAGTAAACTGTGTTCAATAAGCTGTGCTTGCAAGGCAAATGCAATAAGGCTTAAAAGCAAAAGGAATATTGATTTTTTTAACATCGTTCTTTCTTTTTAAAAATTTCACAACAGATTTTTAAGCCACTCTTGGCATAAAGACCTTTTCATAAAGTGTAAAAAAATTTACTCTACGTTGTATATTACTTATTAGTTAATGTCCCAAACTCAATTTTAAATTTATTTTTTCAAAACAAAATAAAGCACAAAATCTTCACAAAAGGTATAAAGGTTTTCTGAACCACATATCCACAAAGTTCATCAAGCTTTTTTTACCAGAAAAGAGCTAAAGGTGTTTTCAAAAGGAGCAAGGTTTTTGACCCACAAAGTTTGCAAACTTATTCATTGTCGGCCAGAAGCCATTGTATAAGAGGATCATTTTTACCGTAAATGGGCAATAAAAATTTTCAAAAGGCTCAAGAAGTTAATAAAGGAATCACCAAAATTGCACCATGATCTAATTAACAATCAAATATCGCATATTTGTATGCAATCCTGTAAGGAATCCATAGGTCTATTTTTACTAGGGATAAA